>CAIVAX010000552.1 GCA_903903935.1 uncultured Hyphomicrobiales bacterium
AAAATGCGCGAGGAAATTGATGCCATGCGCGTGATGGGGCTAGATCCTGTCGATGTGCTGGTGCTGCCGCGTATTATCGCTTTGTTGATTGCTCTGCCGATGCTGACTTTTGTGGCCGATCTCTCGGCCCTGTTGGGCGGTCTGCTCGTGTCGTGGTCCTATGGCAATGTCAATCCAGATGTGTTTTTGGCGCGCTTGCAGGATGCGATTGCGATCAATACGTTTATGGTCGGTCTGATCAAAGCCCCGGTGATGGCGCTGGTCATTGGCATGGTGGCGGCGATTGAAGGGTTCCAAGTGCAGGGCTCAGCTGAATCTCTGGGCCGGCAGGTGACAGCGTCCGTCGTCAAATCCATCTTTATGGTGATTGTCATTGATGGACTCTTCGCCATGTTCTTTGCCGCCATTGATTATTGAGGATGCAATGAGCCTTTCCTCTGATCCCCTCTCATCTCACGGCACTCATTCTGACATCGCCATTCAGGTGCGCGATCTCACCATAGGCTTTGGCAGCAAGATCATTCTCGAGCATCTAGATCTTGATGTGCGGCGGGGCGAAGTCTTGGGTTTTGTGGGCGGATCAGGATCGGGCAAATCCGTACTCACCCGCGCCATTCTGCGTTTGGTGCAACCCAGATCCGGCCGCATTGAGATTTTTGGCCGCGAGCTCAAAGATTATTCCCGCCGCGATTTGCGCGCGCTTGAACAACGCTATGGTGTTTTGTTTCAGCATGGCGCTTTGTTCTCTGGGCTGACGGTGAAGCAAAATATCCAAGTGCCGATGCGCGAATATTTGAACATCTCTGGTCCTTTGATGGATCAGCTGGCGATGTTGAAGCTCGATATGGTTGGCCTTGCGCGCGATGCAGCCGAGAAATATCCCTCCGAACTCTCAGGCGGCATGATCAAGCGAGCGGCCTTGGCGCGCGCATTGGCGCTCGATCCAGATTTGCTGTTTCTTGATGAGCCAACATCGGGGCTGGATCCCATAGGTGCGGCCGAGTTTGATCAGCTCATCGCCACTTTGCAAAAGACCTTGGGGCTAACTGTCTTTATGGTGACGCATGATCTCGATAGCCTGTATACGATTTGTGATCGCATAGCGGCTCTGGCCGACAAAAGGGTCGTTCATGTAGGCACGCTGGGCGAGATGCAGGCCTTTCCCCATCCCTGGGTGCAAAGCTATTTCCATGGCCAGCGGGCCATTTTGCGGGTGCAGGACCGTGTACAAACTGGTTCACTGCCTTGAAAGCGCCTGTAAAGGCTGCAATGTTTCGTTTGGTGGCCTCACCTGTTTGACGTTTAGGATTCGATGGAAACGCGAGCCAATTATGCCCTGATCGGTGCTTTGTCCCTGCTCATCATGGGGGCAGCGCTGGCATTTGTCGCGTGGTTCTCAGGCGCCAGCAAAAGAGGCGGGCTTTCGACCTATCAGATTGTGTTTTCTTCCTCCGTCTCGGGTTTGACCCGAGGCTCGCAGGTTTTGTTCAATGGCTTGAAAGTGGGAGAGGTCGCACTGATCGATCTTCTTCCCGATAATCCCAGCGAGGTCTATGCGCTGATCGAGATCAATTCGCGCATTCCCGTCAAAAAGAATACGCGGGCGCGGCTCGAATTTCAGGGCCTGACCGGCGTGGCCTCGATTGCGCTGAGTGGGGGCACGGCCAATTCCGAAGATCTGGTGGGCAGCAAAGAGGCGCCTGCCCAGATTATTGCCGAGCGCTCCGACTTTCAGAATATTCTGGAAACCCTGCAGCGTCTGTCCTCCAAGACTGAGGGTGTGCTGGAGCATGTCGATCAATTATTGGGAGACAATTCGGCCTCTTTGGCGATGACGATGAAGAATGTGCAATCCTTCAGTCAGGCTTTGGCCAATAGTGCAGATGATATTCAAAGCTTCATCACCAGCATGAATGAAATCGGGCGGCTGGCCAAACCTTTGGCTGTCTCGCTCGATCATATTTCCACCTCGCTGGATGCGCGGCTGGATGCAGTTGATCCGGAGCAGCTCAAACTTCTCATGGCCAATTCGGTGGCCTTTTCAGCAAAGCTCAACACTTCGGCCGATAAGCTTGATCAGGTGCTCGGCTCGCTCAATGGCCTGCTGTCGGCCGATGGATCGGCTGGTCTGATAGGCGAAGTGGGTGAGGCGACCAAATCCATTCGTAAGCTTGCCGATAATCTAGATGCCCGCACCAAGGAAATGTCCGCCGATCTGTCCAAATTCACCGGGCCGGGATTGCGCCAATATGAAGCTTTGGCCAGTGAGGGCCGCAAGACGCTGGATGAGCTGAACCGGGCACTGCGCTCGATGCAGAAAAACCCCCAGCAATTGCTGTTTGGCGCTAAGCCCTCAGTGCCGGAATATTCTGGCCGTTGAAGGCGATAAGCTAGTGGAGAGGGACTTATCCTAGCTTGCCATTTCTGGCGGGCTGATGTTTCCCTGCTGTTTGGCAATTTGCGTGTCGTTTTGACGGAGTGGGGTATCGGGGTGCAGCCTGAGCGTGGGTCTTTAACAGTGTGGCAGCCAAAACAGGGGTCCGGTCTCGGGGCACCCTTGGCTTTGCTGTGCCTGATGACCTTAGGCCTGTCAGCCTGCGCCAATGCTCCGGCCCTCACGACTTATGATCTCTCCAGCCTGACTCAGGTCCGGCGCATGCCCGGCCTCACCCTTCAGCTTAGCATTGGCGAGCCTTCGGCATCAGGTCTGCTTGATGGGGACAGGATTCCTATTCGCACGGCCTCGGGTCCGGTGGCTTATCTGCCTGCCGTGCAATGGAGCGAGCGGCTACCTCGGCTCATTCAGAGCAGTTTGATTCAGAGCTTTGAATTGGCGCATCCGCGTCAGGCGGTCGCCCGTTTAGGCGATCGCATGGTGGCGGATATGAGCTTGAAAGGCGAGATCCGTCATTTTGAAATCGACGAAAGCAGTCGCGAAGCTGTTGTTGAGCTCTCTATGCAGATTTTGCGCGAGCCCGATGGGCGTGTGATCGCGGGGCAGATTTTTGCGGCGCGACTGCCTCTGGCCTCGTTGGAGTCTGGGCCTGCAATGGCCGGGTTAGATGAGGCCTTCAAGCAAGTGGCGCAGAAGATTCTCATCTGGGTCGGGCGCGAAGTTCATCAGTAAACTTCGCGCGTAATGTTGATTGTGTCGCGGACTTATTCCAGACGTCCAGCAGCATGTGCGAGAATTGTATAGACCTTGCCCGTATCCGAAATCAGATAAGAGCGCACCATGCCGCCGTCGCGATCGTCGCGGTTGATTTCATTGAGCAGACGCTCAAACTCACGATTATAGCGATTAACTGTTTCACGGAATTCCGGTTCGGCGCGATAGCGACGACGGATTTCGTCAAACGTCTGCTGTCCTTGAGCTGTATAGAGACGGCGCGAGAAGATGTTGCGCTCGCCGCGATTATAGCGATCCCAGACATCCGACACCGCCAGATGATCAACCATGCTGGCAATATCAAGCGAAATGCCTTGCAACGGATCCCCGCTCATTTGAGGCGCAGTCATGGGTGCCGCCGAAGGGAGTCTTTGTTCTTCGCGCGAAGCTCTGGCCAGAAGATCAGAGATCCAGCCTTGCCCGGCCTGTCCGCGATCTGGGACTGATGGCCGCGGCGCGGTGGGGGTGGCGCGTTGCATGCGGCCTGAATAATCCTCACGCGGAAGGGGTGGCACTGGATCAATCATCGGCCCTGACATGATTGGCGGGGCACGTAAGGGCTCAGGCGCACGTAGGGGCTCGGGAGCACGGAAAGGCTCTGAGGCTCTGAGCGGTTCAGGCGCACGATAGGGCGCGGCTGGCGCCAAAGGCTGCAGGTTGAGAGGCTGCTGGAGCCCAAGGGGCGAGACAGGCATGCCAATGTCGAGCGGCTGCCCAGATTTGTTGACAATGTCGGTGAGCTGCTTGAGGGCGCTGATCTGATCGCCCACGACGCGGCGCAAAGCTGCGGCCTGTTCGGCTGTCTCGCGCGGCAATTCGTTGGCTCCGCGCCGCACTTCCTGACGGGCGGCATCAATATCCTGCTGAACCTGAGCGGCAATGCCACGCAATTCAGCCGCCGAGGATTGGAACCGGCTGAGCGATTGCTCGAACATTTGCGCCATTTCGGAATTGGCCTGATCATAGAGAGTGCGCAGAGCAGTGGCGGTGCGCTCGCGCTCCTTGGTGCCAGAATTACGAATATCTTCGAATTGCAGGCCGATCTGGCTGGTCAGGCCCTGTGTCGCATCGGACAGATAAGCACCAATTTCGCGGGCGCGTGTATCGGCCTTGCGCACAGCCTCTTCAAAGATGGATGTGAAGGAATCGAGGACGCTTTCCATTTCATCGGTCTTGCTATGGACATTGGCCAAGAGGGATTCGAGCGATTGGTTGCGCTGGAGCAAGAGACGATCAATCTCACGCTGGGATTGCGCAAAGGCGTTGGCGCTGGTGGCCAGATTGTCGTGCTCTTGATGCAGACGCTCCACCAGAGCATCGGTTTGTGACAAGGTGGTGAGTGAGGCTGTATTGAGATTATTGATCTGGTTGGAAATGGCTGTGACCGAGCCTTGGAAGTCGCGCACGCGATTGGTCAATGTGCCTTCAATGGCTTCCAGACTATTGCCAGCTTCGTTGACAACGCCATTGAGCGCAATGCTGGTTTCGGCCAGACGCTGCAAGACGTCGCTCAAATCCTCTTTGAGTTTTTCATTGGTGGTCAGCAGAGCATGAACCGATGTGCCTGTGCCTGTCTCAAAGAGCTTTTGCAGATCATTGGTTGATTGATCGAAGCTTCGGGTGATCTCAATGCTGGTCTCGCCCAATCTGTCGATGATCGAGCTGGTTTTTTCGCTGATCGCATCGGTGACAAGTTCTGCAACGCTGGCCACTTCTTGTGCGATTTCGTGACCGCGCGCGGTGAGGCGCTCGACCAACATGGGTCCTTTGTTCTCCAGCAAGGTTTGAAGCACGCCGCCTTGATCCAGCAGTGTGTCTTGCAATTGCTTGGTGCGACTGGTCAGAGTTGAGTTGAGCTCAGCAATCCGCTGGGTGAGCACTGTTTCAAGTGCGACCGGATCAACCGCCGTGGTGATTTTTTCAACGCCCTCATTCATCACGCGCGCAATGGTGAGCGCGTTTTCGACGAGAGATTCAGTCATAGCTGAGCTGCGGGCATCCAGACCATTCTGGACCAATTCCATTGTGTTCGAGGCTTCCTGAAGTCGGCTGCGCGCTGACTCATTAAAGGAGTTGATATGGCCATCAATGGCATTGCCCAGGGCCTGCGCGCTGATCTGGGCTGTTTCTTCGAAGCGGCTGATGTGTGTATCAAATTGCGAGGCCACTTCGAGAGTCTTGAATTCTGCCACATGCGTGAAGTCATTGGCTTTGGCTTCGATGAGTTCGGCCGCTTCGCGGGCCCGATCAGACAGCCGGTCGGTGAAGCTGGCTGCATGGGTTGTGAAGGTTGCCTCGACACTGGCCATGCGTTCGCTCACCAGATTGGTAAACAGGCTGGTATGAGATGCAATATTTTCTGTCAGCTGCGAGCCATGCGCAACAATGGTTTCATCATAGGTTTTGAGACGCGTGGCGACTGCCTCATTGATCCGCTCGCCATGGGTGCCAAGAGCGCTAATCGCCTCGCTGGTGGAACGGGCGAACCGATCTTCGATTGTTTGGACATGATCGTCCAGCAGCAAGCGAGCTTGATCAGCACCCAATTGCAATTGCTCAGCGCTCGAGGCGCCAATGGTGGATAATTCCTCCTGCAATTTTTGACCCTGGACGACAATTGTTTCCTGCAATTGCTGCGCAGAGGCGTCGATCTTATTCGCCAGGCCAAAGCCGTCTTCTAGAATGGTGGATGACAGGCGCGCGGCTGTCTCATCGAGCCTTTGTGTCAATGCCTCGCCCTTTTGGGTGAGGGTCTCAACAAGCGTGTCTGATGTGTTGGTAAGGGTAACGGTGAATGTCTCGCTCTGGTTGGCGAGTTTACGAGTGAGATCTTCTGTTGTGATCGACAGACTGTCGGTGAGATGCGCATTCTGTTCGCTGATCGCTTCGATCAAATGCGTGCGCGCCTGTTCAAGATTGTCGGTCAGCAAGGAGCTTTGCGAGGACAAGTGAGTCAGCAGGGCATTTGACCGCTCATCGAGTTGCGAAGTCAGCGCCTCCGACTCATGCGCCAAGGTCTGGCTGATGGTTTGGGTTTTTTCTTCCAGCTTGGTCGATAAATCCTCAGCCACTTGGAGGAGAGTATCTGTCAGGCTCGTATTGTGTGTGGAGATGGTCTCAGCCAGATGGACACTGGCAATACCAAGGCGGTCCACAAGTGAATCTGTATGTGTGGTGAGTGTTTTGTCGAGGAATTCGGAGGATTCCTGCAGGCGGTTTGCCAATCCTTCATCGCCAGAGGAGATCGTTTCAGCCAATTGCACACTGGCCGCGCCAAGATGCTCAACGAGTGACTGTGTGTGTGTGGTAAGCGTCTGGTTGAGAGCGTCAGAGGAGTCCTGCAAGCGCGTGACCAGATCTTCCCCATTCGTCGAAATCGTCTGAGCCAGACGCACACTGGCCGCACCAAGGCGATCAACCAGCGTCTCTGTCTGGGTGGAAAGTGTCTTGTCGAAATGTTCGGAGGAGTCGTGCAGGCGGCTTGCCAGCTCTTCACCGCTCGATGAGATTGTTTCAGTCAGATGAACGCTGGCTGTGCCCAGTCGATCGACGAGTGACTCTGTCTGGGTGGCGAGAGTCTTACCCAGGAAGTTGGACGATTCCTGCAGGCGCGTGGCTAAATCTTCACTGCCGCTGGTTATGGTTGAGGTGATGCGTTGGCCTGTTTCATCCAGACGTGTGGATACTTCATTGCCTCTGAGAGTCAATTCGGTGACCAGAGACTCACCAGTCGTCTTGAGTTTTTGATCCAGCGTCCCGATTTCTTGCGCCAGTTTGGTGGCAACAATTTCTGAGGCATCCGTGAGTTTGCGGCTCACATCCTGACCAGTGGTCGACATGCGCTGGACAATCTGCGTGCCATGTGAGTCGATTTTTTCAACCAATGTCTCGCCGGTGCGCGAGAGCGCCCAAGTGATTTCTTCGCCCTTTGTACCCAAGGTTGAAGTGACATGCGCGCCTGCATCGCCAACCCGGTCAGCCAGAGATTTTCCGGCGACTTCGAGTTCCTGGGAGAGGTTTTCATGGGCGCCGGAAATGGCTTGTTTGACGCGCTCGGCATTGGTGGTGATCGCTTCACGCTCAGAGGAGAGGCCTTCAAGCAAGGTTCGAATGCGGCGTTCATTTTCAGAATAGGCGCGCTCCAGATTGGAGACTTCGGCGCGTACGATTGTTTCCAATTCGCTGGCTCTAGCCAGAGCCCGCTCAATGCCATCGCCCATGGATGCGATTTCGCGGCGAATGGCTTGCGAGAGCGAGACCACGCTTTCGGTTGCCAGACTTTCGGGCTCGGCCAAACGCAGAGCCACTTCCGTCATCAAACGGGCGGTCAGACGCATTTCTTGTGTGCGACGAATGAGTGCGCCAAAGACGATAAATAAGGCAGCGGGTCCAAAGGCAGCGAAGATGAGCAAGGCCTTGGTGTGTTGCGCCACATAGGCCCATTCGCCTGTGCTCCACAGGCTGTAGCCATAAAGAGACCACAGAGCGAGCCAGAAGGCAGACAGAGCTGTGCCGATCACAACAGGTGTGCGGTTGGATTGGGTCTGCATGGTTTGTAAGATTTGCCCAACTGAGCGGCGATCATCATTGGCAGCTCGCTGGGAATTGGCGGCGCTCGTGTTGAGATTGGGCGGCAGGCTCGGACTTGTGTTTAGGGTTGGGTTTGGGCCATGGCCCTTGGTCATCGCCGATTGCAGCTCTTCATTGCGTGTTTTTGATAATTCATCATCGGCAATTTCCGGCAGCCGGGGGCTCGGCTTGATAGCGGGTGCATCCATCGGTAATCTGAGCTCGGGTGCGCTCACGTCCACTTTGGGGGCTTTGGGTGCAGTCTCCTCCTGACCGGTCATGTTCAGCGCTGCCTCTATGGCTGAGAGGGCGGCGGCTGCCGGATCGAGAGACTTGGGTTGGGTGGCCATATGCGCCTCGCTTGCTGCATCCAAAATCAAATTCAGCCCAATGCCGCCAGTGACTTGCAACTGGGGTGGCGATGGAATGGGCCGGAAGTTAATCTTCGTTAATATTACTGCTTATGGGCGGTGAATGAAACTCAACGCGACGAGTATTGTCGGTGTGTAAGTGAAAATCGTTAAATATCGTTAACGCGGAATTTACTGTCTTAGGGAAAGTCCCTCATTTTAGGTCAAAGTCTCAAATTTTCTCAAAACCGTTCATCTGCCGTTCGAGATTAGGGCTGGATAAGGCTGACTATTCAAAAATTATGTCATTGACCGATACAGAACGGAGACTTTTATGTCCAGCCAAATGGCCGGCCTAGCCGCTGTGCAGACTGAATTTTCTTTTCTTTCTCCTCAATTTGAGGGGCGCCCGCTCGATTTGGTCCATCTTTCGCGCCAGTCTTTGGGGGATCGGGCTTTGGAGCTTGAGTTGCTGACTTTGTTTGATTGCCATGCGCGCCAGATCATGGAGCGGCTGGATCAAGCAAGCCCGGGGGCTGATCGCCAATGGCGCCTGGATTTGGCGCATGTGCTCAAAGGATCAGCGCGGGCGGTTGGAGCCCAAAAAGTCGCCTGTCTTGCTGAATCATATGAATTCAGTCTCTTAGCAACCGGCAATCCGGCCCTCGCTCAGTTTCAACTGGGGGAATTGCGGCTGGCGGTCCAAGAGGCTTGCGCCCTTATTCAATCGCTGATTGCCGGGGGCTAAAGCAGCACTCGCCAAATCCCTTGCATTTGGGTAAGGACAGGGCCGGAAAATTCAGGTTCGTCCAGTGAGGGATTCCATCCATGCCTAAAGTCACCTTTACCGATAAGAATGGCGTCAGCCGCAGTGTTGAGGCCGAAGTCGGCTCCACATTGATGGAAACCGCTCTGCGCAATGACATTCCCGGCATTGAGGCCGAATGCGGCGGCGCCTGCGCATGCGCCACCTGCCATGTCTATGTCGATGATGCGTTTGTCGAAAAGCTTCCAAAAGCCGAGCAGATGGAAGAGGATATGCTGGATTTCGCGCATGATGTGCGGCCCAGCTCGCGCCTGTCCTGCCAGATCCGCATCACCAATGATGTGGATGGCCTCAAGGTCACCACGCCTGACTCGCAGTAAGCACTCCTAATTACATATTGAAATTGGAATATAATCTGTTTCCAAATTTGATATGTTGAATTGGATGGGTCTAGCCTTACTGCAAGGCTTAAGCTTTACTGGCTGTGCGGCTGTGCCTTTGGCAAATGAGCTGAGGGCAATTCAGCAGGCAATTTTAGTATGGGCAGATTGCTGCGATCTGCCGATTCCATAGCGTTGAACTGGACTGGATCATGAGTGAGATCATCAAGACCGATGCGTTGATCGTTGGCGCGGGCCCGACCGGCCTTTTTGCTGTGTTTGAATTGGGCCTGCTCGATATCAAAGCGCATTTGGTCGATATTTTGCCGCGGGCGGGCGGGCAATGCTCCGAGCTTTATCCAGAAAAGCCGATCTATGACATTCCTGCCTTTCCTATGGTCACCGGACAGGGTTTGGTCGACAATCTGATGAAACAGATTGAGCCCTTTGGTCCAACCTTTCATCATGGTGAGCAGGTGGATCAGTTGGAGGTTCTGGGCACGCCGCAGGCACCTTTGTTCAAAGTCACCACTGATGCTGGCAAAGTGTTTGAGACCAAGGTTGTGTTGATTGCCGCCGGTGGTGGTTCTTTCCAGCCCAAGCGTCCGCCTGTTGCAGGCATTGAAGACTATGAAGGCAAGTCGGTGTTTTACGCCGTGCGCAAAATGGAGAGCATGCGCGATAAGCGTATTCTCATAGTTGGCGGCGGCGATTCCGCACTTGATTGGGCGCTCAATCTGCATCCGCTTGCCTCGCGCATCATTTTGATGCATCGGCGCGATGAATTCCGCGCTGCGCCCCATTCCGTCAATGCTATGCGGGAGCTGGTTGCTGAGAAGAAAATGGATCTGGTGATGGGCCAGATTTCAGCTTTGAAAGGCAGTGATGGCCAATTGAGCGCTGTGGCGATCAAGGGCAATGATGGTCAGATTGTCGATCTCGACTGCGATGTGATGATGCCCTTTTTCGGGCTGACTATGAAGCTGGGCCCGATTGCCGATTGGGGTCTCAATCTGCATGAAAACCTTGTGCCGGTGGATACTGAAAAGTTCGAGACCAATGTTCCTGGCATGTTCGCTGTGGGCGATATCAATACCTATCCTGGCAAGTTGAAGCTGATTTTGTCGGGCTTTCATGA
>CAIVAX010000553.1 GCA_903903935.1 uncultured Hyphomicrobiales bacterium
AGCAGCGCTTGCTGCTGGAATGATGAATGTCGTAGGCAAGTTTGATCGGCAGACGCTCTTGCAGGCGCTCTCACATGTCTTGCAATTGAAGGGGCATGGATCCCAATCGATTGAGCAATCGGTGATCAATGAGGCTGCGGCATGACATTGGCTATGCGGGAGTTAGATCGCCGAGTCATCAAGCCTGTCGGAGAGACCTATAGCGTCTTTACAGTTTCAATCGGCGGCGAAAAACTGGCCATTCCTGTTCCTTTTGTGCGCACGATATTTTCGCTTAGCGTGATTACGCCTGTGCCGCGTTCGCGGCCAAGTATATTAGGGCTCATCAATCTGCGCGGCCATATTTTAACGGCCATTGATTTATCTCAGCGGCTTGGTCTCCGTCTTGATCAGGATAAAAGCTATGCACTTGCTGTCGCCATTCAAAACAAGGGTGAGGATTATGCCTTTGTGATTGATGAAGCCTCAGAGGTTTTAATGCTCACTCCTGTAACACGTATTACCATTCCTCATGGCGCCAATCACATTAGGAATGAATTTATCAAAGAATTTCACTGCCTCGATCACGCCATTATTTCAGTGCTCGAAATTCCTGCAATTCTGGATTTTTCTGCTAGTTGAGTTTTAGGAGATTATGATGAAGCAAGTTTTGATCGTCGACGATTCCCCCATCGTTCGCAAATATGCCAAGCGCATCTTAGAGGAATTGTCGTTCTCAACCCGCGATGCCAGTGATGGCCAAATGGCGTTGCAGGCTTGCTCTCTGACTATGCCAGATGCCATTCTGCTCGATTGGCATATGCCTGTCTTGGATGGATTAGGCTTTCTGCAGTCCTTACGAAAAATGCCCAATGGATCGCATCCCAAAGTCGTATTCTGCACCAGCGAAAATAATGCTGAGAGCATAGCGCGCGCAATGAGCGCGGGAGCTAATGAATTCATCATGAAACCCTTTGATAAAATTATCATGCAATCAAAATTTGAATGAATAGGTTTGATCTGAAGCGGACGACTCTTGTCTCTCACGGCATGGTCATTGTGCTTACTGGAAAGTCATTATGTTATCTGCATCTTCTCAAATCTCATCTACTTTATCCTTGCGGGTTTCTGGACAGAGTGCTCCTGTCGCGGCTGTCGTGATCGGCGCCTCATTGGGTGGGCCACAGGCTGTCTCAACAGTTCTCCAGCATTTGACACCGCATATTGATCGAGTGGCTGTTTTCATTGTCATGCACATGCCCAGTAATCTGGCCACGACATTGACGACTCAATTAGCCAGTGTCTCCAATCGCAGCACGCAAATATGCATTCATGGGGAAGCCGTTCAGCCCGGCCATATCTATCTTGCACCCGGCAATATGCACATGCGTATTGTCAGAGCCGGCACGAAGGTTGTCACATTGCATGATGACAGGCCGCCGCAACATTTTTGCAAGCCCTCCGTCGATGTCACATTCCAATCTTTTGCGCAGGTCTATGGTGTGCATGGTCTGGCCTTGGTGCTCACAGGCATGGGCCAAGATGGATTAGCCGGCTCTAAGACTATTGTGGATCAGGGCGGCCGCGTTTTTGTCCAGGATGAAAAATCCAGTGCTGTTTGGGGCATGCCTGGATCCATCGCCAAAGCGGGCCTCGCCACTGCAATTCTTCCGCCTGCAGAACTGGCCAAGGCTGTCGCATTGCATTTGATCAATTCAGCTCCGGGAGTTCGGTCGTGACGGAATGGGTCAAACGGCTCCAAACATATTTGCATCGGCGATCAGGCGTTCTGATTGATGCAGACAAATTCTATTTCATCGAAAATCGTCTTGGTCCTTTGGCTCAGAGCTATCATGAGGACAGTGTCGAGACTTTGTTTCGTCGACTTGAGCGTACCGGCGATCCGCAATTGGAGCGCGCCTTCATTGATGCCTTTTTGACGAATGAAACATTCTTCTTTCGGGATCGCATGCTTTTTGATTTGATCCGCAGTCGCATTTTCCCAGAGCTCAGTTTAGCTAAGGGGAAAGAGCATAGGCTTCGGATCTGGTGCTCGGCCTGTTCAACAGGGCAAGAGGCCTATTCCTTGGCTATGGTCATTGATGA
>CAIVAX010000554.1 GCA_903903935.1 uncultured Hyphomicrobiales bacterium
AATCGTCATCCCGGACTGACCATTGCCGAATTGCTCGATATATTGAAGATTACCAAGCAAAGCCTCAATCGCGTTCTGAAAGAATTGCTCGATCTCAATTATGTCGAAGCCCGCCCTGGCACCAGTGACCGGCGTAAACGCCAATTATTCACCAGCCCCAAAGGCCGCCGCTTGGCCAATGAACTGGCAAACGTACAATCGCGCCGCTTTGCCAGAGCTTTGGCCGAATTGCCCGAAGGCGCCCGTGGATCCATGATTGAATTTCTCTTGGCAATGATTGATCCCAGCGAGCGCGAACAAGTGGCCGCCCTCACTTGGAGTGATCCCAAGACTAGGAGCGATCCCACTAGCCGGACGCGAGGCGCACAATGAGCCTTGAAAATACGGCTCAGCCGCAAAGCTCTGCGCAAATGCAAAGCTCTGCACAGCCGCAAGAGCCGATTGCCGATGATGCCGCGCATCTTCTTCTGGTCGATGATGATCGGCGCATTCGTGGACTCATGGGGCGTTATCTGATCCAGCAGGGCTATCGCGTCACAACAGCAGGCACAGCGCAAGAAGCCCGGCACCATCTCGTCTCCTTGCAGTTTGATCTGATCGTTTTAGACGTCATGATGCCCGGCGAGAGCGGCCTTGATTTTGCCGCATGGCTCAGACAAAGTTCCGATGTGCCCATTCTCATGCTCACTGCCCGCGCTGAAGCCTCTGACCGTGTGCGCGGCCTTGAAGTGGGCGCCGATGATTATCTCACCAAGCCCTTCGCCCCCAAAGAACTGTCTTTGCGCATCGCTTCCATTTTGCGCCGCACCTCGGCGCGCAATGAAAAGCCCGAGCCCGCTCCCGCTCTGTGCTTTGGTCCGTTCATCTTCCAACGCGATCGCGGTGAATTACGACGGGGTGATGAGATCATCAGCCTATCCGAGCGCGAACGCGAAATGCTGCGCCTCTTGGCGGAAAATCCCGGCGAGCCCGTCTCGCGCGAAGCATTGGCTGGCGAGTCCAGCATGAGCAGCGAGCGCACAATCGACATGCAGATTACACGTTTGCGTCGCAAGATTGAAAGCGATTCGGCCAATCCCATTTATTTGCAAACCGCACGTGGCGCCGGCTATCGTCTGGTCATCGACCGCTGATGGCACAGGCGCAGGAACGAAGATGACAGCGTTTCCCGCCTATCTCAATAAGCCCAAAGCCCTCTGGCATGAGGCGACACGGCGCATGGCCAATTGGCTGCCTAAAGGTCTATACGCGCGCTCGGTTCTGATCGTGTTACTGCCTATGGTGATCCTGCAATCGGTGATCACCTATACGTTCATGGAGCGCCACTGGCAGCTCGTCACCTTCCGCCTCTCGGCCGATGTGGTGCAGGATATATCCGCGTTGATTGATCTGCATGAGGCCGACCCCAGCCCGCAGGCCTTTCAGACATTCGCCAAAATTGCCTCACGCCGCTTGGGCATTGAGATCGAATTATTACCCGGCGAGCCTCTGCCAGCCAATTTGCCTAAGCCTTTTTTCTCTTTGCTCGACAATGCGCTCTCACGCGAATTGTCGACACAGATCCGCCGCCCCTTCTGGATTGATACAGTTGGGCGCTCCAATCTTGTCGAAATCCGGCTCCTGCTGGATGATGGCGTGCTGCGTGTGCTGGTCAATCGCAATGCGGCCTATGCCTCCAATTCGCATATTTTCATTGTCTGGATGCTGGGCACATCTTTGGTTCTGGTGGCCGTCGCGATTGCCTTTTTGCGCAATCAGATCAGGCCTATTTTGCGTCTGGCCAAAGCCGCTGAAGATTTTGGTAAAGGGCGCGATGCCAATTTTCGCCCCCATGGCGCGCGCGAAGTGCGCCAAGCAGCCTATGCCTTTATGGAAATGCGCCGACGCATTGAGCGTGCCATGGAGCAACGCACGGCTATGCTCAATGGCGTGAGCCACGATTTGCGCACCATCCTCACGCGTTTCAAATTGTCGCTGGCTTTGATGGGCGACAATGCCGAATTTGATGAATTGCACAAAGATGTCGAAGAAATGCAGCAAATGCTGGAGGCCTATCTCGCCTTTGCCAGAGGCGATAGCATTGAGCCCTCAGCTGCCACGGACATGCGCGTCTTGCTTGAAGAGCTCAAAGCCGATGTGGAGCGTCACGGCAATAAAACGCAATTGACCTTCCGCGGCGATATGATGGTGACGGTGCGTCCCGACACGTTCAAACGCTGCCTTGTCAATCTCATCTCCAATGCGCAGAAATATGGCGAACGTATTTCCATCCTTGCCGAGCGCGATTTGCGTTGGCTCACCATTCATGTCGATGATGATGGTCCCGGCATACCGCCCGAGCGGCGGGATGATGTGTTTCGTCCCTTTTTCCGCCTCGATGAAGCCCGCAATCAGGATGAAGGCGGCTCGGGCCTTGGATTGGCAATTGCTAGAGACATTGCCCGTGCCCATGGCGGCGACATAGAATTGGGCGTGAGCAGTCTAGGGGGATTGCGCGCCAGTCTCAGAATCCCGACCTGAGGCAAAGCTCTCAACACGGCTAAAGAAGAAGGCCAAAGCCGATGCGGCGCCTGATGATTGAAGAGCCTTATTCGCAGCTGGCGCTATGGAGCCGGCGGCTCGCCATTTTCGCGAGCACGGCCGTGATCATTGGGCTTGGTCTCGCGCATAGCCACAAAATAGAAATTGAATCAGCTTTAAGCGTCCTTGGTGCGGGCCTGATTTTGGCCTGTGTGGCCCTGCTATTGGCAGTATCCGCCTTGATGGTCATTTGGGACGAGGGACGCCGGGGACTTGGTCAAGCCCTTTCGGCCAGCCTGATCGCCGGGCTCCTGCTGTGCTTGCCTGCCTATCTGGCTCTGCTCGCCTTTCAGCTCCCCATCCTCAATGATGTGACCACCGATTTGAGCGACCCACCGTCCTTTTCGCGATCGGCCAGCGCTCTGGCCCAACGCTCCATGGAGACGCCGGCAGACCGGCCGCAAACTTTGCGTGAGGAGCAAAGACGGGCCTATCCCGACATTCAGCCCATTTTGCTGGACCTCGAGATTGATGAAGCTTGGCGTTTGATCAAGCAGACCCTTGCCGCTTTAGGCTGGCGGCAGATTGACCAGACCCCGCCGGGCGGGCGCACGGGCATTGCGCATCTTGATGCGATCAGCCAATCACTGCTTTTAGCCCTCCCTCAGGATCTAACGATTCGGCTCAAACCTCTGGTTGGACAGACACGCGTGGATGTCCGCTCAGCCAGCCGTTACGGCCGCCATGATTTTGGCAGCAATGCCGATCAGATCCGTCGCTTTGCTGCTGAGCTGCAAAACCAGCTGGATGCACGATAATCAATTGAAGCTTTGAATTTTAAAGATAAACTCAAATCTCATGATTTGGCCTGAAGGGCTGAGCCCCTGCTTTGAGCGCGGACTGACCCCATTTGTGCGCCACCCCCCCCTGCAGGGGTTGACTTGAGCAGCCTCACGTTCCAGAAAACACTCAATCTAAAAGCGTTTCGTTTTGGGAGAGACCATGAAACCCGCCAGATTCCTTTTTGCAGCTTTGACTCTTGTCGGCGCTATGGATGTAGCCTCGTCTCAGTCTGCTGACCTCTCAAAAGGCGAATATCTCGCCAGAGCAGCTAATTGCATCGCCTGCCACACTATGTCGGAAGGCGTGCCTTATACCGGTGGCCTGCGCATGGCCACACCTGTGGGCGTGATCTATTCAACCAATATCACCCCCGATGCAGAAACGGGCATTGGTCGCTATACGCTCGAAGATTTCGACAAAGCGATCCGCAAGGGCATCGCCAAGGATGGCCATCAGCTTTATCCCGCAATGCCCTATCCCTCTTATTCAAAGATTTCAGATGAGGATATTAAGTCCCTCTATGACTTCTTCTTGAAAGAGGTGAAGCCGGTTCGTCAAAAGAACTCTGCACCAGAAATCGCCTGGCCGATGAACATGCGCTGGCCGCTGAGCATTTGGAATGCGGTGATGACTGAAACCGCTCCCTATGTTACCAATCGCGACTTTGATGCGGAATGGAACCGCGGCGCTTATCTCGTGCAGGGCCCAGGCCATTGCGGCGCATGCCACACACCGCGCGGCATTGCCCAACAGGAAAAGGCTTATGATCATCGCGATCCAGATTTCCTGTCTGGCGCTGTCATCGACAATTGGTCGGCCCCCAATCTGCGCGGTGATGCCAATACTGGCCTTGGCCGCTGGAGCGAAGCTGATGTTGCCACTTATCTCAAGACTGGCAGCAGCCGTTTTGGCTCCGCCTTTGGCACTATGCATGAAGTGGTCGCTTATTCGACACAATATATGACTGACGCCGATACCAAGGCGATGGCCAAATATCTCAAATCCATCCCCTCCAGCGCAACCGATCATGCCCAGCCTGTGTGGGTCTATAACGCAACGGTCACCAATGAGCTAAAGGCAGGCAATACAAGCCGCCCCGGCGCCAATACCTATGTGCGTCAATGCGCTTCGTGCCATGGCATGGATGGAGCGGGTAATGCCAATATGCCGCCTCTGGCTGGCAATCCGGCCATTCTTGACAAAGACCCCGTCTCGCTCATTCGCGTTCTGCTCAACGGCACCGCCACCAATGCCAATGATGACGGCCCCAAAGTGCCCAACATGCCGCAATTCCGCTCTTGGTTGAAGGATCAGGAAATTGCTGATGTGGTCAATTTCATGCGCACATCTTGGGGCAATCGCGCGTCCGCATCGGCCACGAGCCAGCGGGTCAATGAATTGCGCAAAGCCACCGATGTGGCCGATGATCGCAGCGTGATCTTGCGCATGCGATAAGCGCTTCTCACCATCGCAATGAATAAACGCCGGGTCAGTTCAACTGCCCGGCGTTTTTATGTGATCTCTGCAGCGCAGGGATGTTGATCAAGCAGCGGGATGATTAATCGCCGCGACGCCACACCAATATCGAGCTCAAGGCATAGTTCCAAACCGAGCCCATCAATGCACCGGACAAGCCACCAATCCACCAGACCCGGTTGAAATGATAGATCCACGTGCCCACGCCCACATTGGCCAAAGCACCCAAGCTACACACGGCATAAAAGAACAACAGCCCTTTCAACAGGGCAACACCGCGCAATTTGGCATCGCGATAGGTGAACTCATTATTGATGAAGAAATTGGTCGTCATCGCCACTACAGTGGCAATCGTCTGCGACAGCAAAAAGCTCATATCAGGCAGGCTGACCAAAAGGCCTAAAATTGCCAAATGCACGCCCACACCAAACAGGCCGACAATAGCAAAGAGAATGAAGCGCACCGGCAACAGCCCGCGGGTGACTTTGTTGACGATCAGACCCAGAAAATCGATCGCGACTTTCATATCCAACTTTGATTCACCTGCCATGCGCCCTCGAAAGACATAACCGACTTCATTGATCCTGAGCGGACCTTTCACCGAACCAATGATATCGGCCAAAATTTTAAAGCCACTAGGTAAAAGCTCACGCGCCACGCCATCAACAATATCGCGCCGAAGCATGAAAAATCCGCTGGTAATATCCGCCACATTTGTGTTCAGCGCCCAGCGCGCAATTTTGATTGCCAAAAGCGAGAGAGCCGCGCGGCGCGCCGAAAATCCCTCTTGCGCCGAGCCACCGTCCAGATGGCGACTGCCAATCACCAGATCATAGTGACCTGATTGCAACTGCTCGAGCATGCGCGGCAAAATGCTTTCATCATGCTGCATATCGGCATCCATCACACCCACAAAGGGGGCCGATGAACTCAATATGCCATCAATGCAGGCCCCAGAGAGTCCGCGCCGATTGACGCGCCTGATGCAGCGAATGCGCGGATCACGCCGCGAGATCGATTTGGCAAACTCTGCCGTACCGTCCGGACTGTCATCATCAACAATCACCATTTCCCAGACAAGGCCCTGCAAGGCAATGTCCACGCGCCGAACCAATTCTTCTAGGTTCAGCCGCTCATTATACGTGGGTATGACAAGAGTGAGGATCGGGCTTTGCACCGTCATGCAGCTTCCAGGTGAATCTAAGCGATATGCTCAATTATCCATTGCACTTATCCGACTCGTAGCGAATTTGGCAATTTGATTTATCCCAAATAGCCTTTTCAGCCCGAGTCGCGACTGTAACCAGACCTGCTTGCCTGGCTTAACTTGCCTTGCCTGCAGACTTGCCTTGCCTGCCGACTTGCCTTGCCTGCCGACTTGCTAGCCGACTTGCCTTGCCAGCCACCTCAGAGCAATGTCGCCTCAAAATGAGCCGCGGAGATCCGACCTGTTCACAGCCTTCACTACAGCCCCACACGATCAAAGCTCACAGAGCTTTGATCCAAGGCGGGCTCTTATCTACCTTCTATTGATTGCCACTGTGTTGCGATTAGCCCTCGCCGCATCCCTGGGCCTTGGCATTGATGAGGCCTATACGGTGGCCACCAGCCGGATTGTGGATTGGTCCTATTTCGACCACCCCCCCCTTGCCTGGTGGCTCAGTGCGGCCAGCACAAAGCTGCTGGGATCGCAATCGGCGCTGACGGCCCGTCTGCCGTTCATTGTCTTGAGCGCCGTGACAAGCATTCTGGTCTATCTGCTCACATCCCGCCTGTTTGACGCAAAATCAGGGTTTTATGCCGCTCTCTTCTTCACCCTTGCCCCCGCTCTGGGCGTCACAGATGGCACTTTTGTACTCCCCGATGGGCCGCTACTGGTCGCTTTATTATCAGGCGCTCTGTGCCTCTTGCCGCTGCTTGAGCACAAAAAAGGCGCCTCAGGCCTGTTCTGGCTCGCCGGAGGCTGTTGCGCTGGACTAGCAATGCTATCGAAATATCACGGGATTTTTCTGATCTTAGGCGCTGGTCTGTTTGTGCTGACAAGCCCCAAACATCGCTTTTGGCTCGCCTCACCTTGGCCCTATCTGGGCGCCTGTCTGGCCCTTGTGATTTTTTCACCCGTCCTGATCTGGAATGCGTATCATGACTGGGCGTCTTTTCAATTTCAGGGTGGGCGCGCTCTGACCTCGCACTTTCGTCCCTGGATGATGCTGGTGGCTGTGGGGGGACAGGCCTTGTTTCTCACCCCATGGATCTGGGGCCCTGTCATCGCGAGCGCAGTGACAGCGCTGCGCAAAGGACCTCAAGAGCCGCGCAGCTGGTTTCTGCTGTGCCTTGCTGCTGGACCCATCCTCACTTTCACTCTGCTGCCCTTGATCAATGGCGCGCCCGGTCTCTTCCATTGGTCCATGCCGGGCTATCTGATGCTGCTGCCATTGCTGGGGCAGGCCATTGCGCGCCGGCTTGAGCACGCTCATCAAGCCACACACATCTGGCTGCGATGGAGCATGATCGCATCCCCCGCTTTGCTGGGCATAGTGATCGCACTGGCTCTTCTGCCTTGGCCGGGTCTGCCCTGGAGCAAACCGGGGCAGTCTGATGATCCGCTGATCGAAACCTTGGAATGGTCCAATCTGCGAGCGGCTTTGGGCAGTTCTGAAGACATGAACAGCAAGATGCATTTTATTGCCGGTGAGCGCTGGCATGAGGCTGGCCGCATTGATTATGCGCTTGAAGGCGAGTGGCGCGTCACCTGCCTGTGCGAAGATGCGCGCGCGTACAGCGTGCAAGCCCCACTTAAAAACTTTAGCGGCCAGAGCGCTGTGCTGATCATTCCCCAAGCGCGCGCAGAGGGCGTGAATGAGCGTTTCGGCCGCTCATTTGCAAGCCTCACTTTTTGGAAAAGCATCAGCGTTGATCATGCAGGCCGCCCGGCCTTTATGCTCAATCTCTATATTGGCGAGGGCTTCAAAAAATTGCAGCCTGATCGCTAAGCTTTGAGAAACGGCACACATAGGCGCTCAATCGCCTCTGCCGCATCCCACGGCACCATATGTTTGCAATTCTCCACAATATGCAGATCAAGCTGCGGCACCATTTCATGCAAATGGGTGGCGCGCTCAAAAGCATTGGCGCGATCATTCTTGCCAAAGATCAACAGCAGCGGCACTTGCACTTCGATCAGACGTTGCCAGAGCGGCGTGCCTTCCTTTTTGGGTGCTTCTGCCATTTGGCCGCGCGCCACAAAGGCAGCAAAGTTTTTGCCAATGCTTTGACTATGGCGCAAGGCGAGTTCTTCATCCGTGATCAGCTCATGATGATAAAGATTAGCCTCAAGCAATTTGCGGGTATCGGCCAAACTGGGCTCGGCCTGCGCCATGCGCCGCTCTAATCTTTGCTGCGCAACTGCTTCTATCCCTTCTTTCGCTGCCACAAGCGGCGGCAAGAGACTGCCCGTGCCCAGCACAATGATATGCGTGTAGCGTTCAGGATTTTGCAAAGCGAGCTGAACCGCCGGAGAGCCCGATTGAGAATGGGCAACCAGCGCCGCGCGCTCAAGCCCCAAGGCATCCATAAAGGCGGGAATAGAGCGCCGACGATAAGCGCCCGAGAGATCTTCCGGCACATCCGAGCCGCCAAAGCCCGGCTGATCAAAGGCTATGGCGCGAAAGCCATGGCCTGCAAAAGCTTTCAGATTGCGCCGAAACACATCTGCCGATGAACCCAGCGAGCCGCCATGTAAAAAGAGAACAGCTGGCCCCTGCCCCATTTCGAGATAACGCAAGCGCAGGCCGTCCACAGTGACAAAGTGTTCTGTGATGGCACGATAATCTTCAGTCATAGTCACTACTCGCTCCGCTTATCTGATCAATGAAGTCCAGCTGATCCCCTCAGATGGTTCATTCATCCGTCACATCGATCCACACCGCACCAGG
>CAIVAX010000555.1 GCA_903903935.1 uncultured Hyphomicrobiales bacterium
ATAAAGACATTAGAACGACTATCAATTTCTATGTCGGCCTTGAGGAGGATGCAGCCTTCAAACGCTATGGCGACATTCTCGAAAGAATGATTGCCAATACTGACACTCATCAGGGGGCTCAACATGATTGAGCCCGCCCCCTTCAAAATTCATTATATTCCGCCAGAGCAATGGCCCATTGCCTGCCAAGACCAATGGCATAAAGCTTTTCAGGATGACGATCTCTTTGGTGACAGAAAACCAGCCAGCGAATGGCGCAAGAGCTCAATTCATAAAGCCAGCTGCGGATTGGGAAGCTTGATCTCCTGGTTGCTTTATAAAGAGCTCTTCAATCCTCATGCCCAAATCAAAGATATTGTCACACAGGAGCATATCAAAGGCTTCATAGCGGATATGCAACTATCCAATTACGCGCCCAATACTCTCTTTTGCCATGCGCAGGAGGTCTATGATGCAGCCAGAGTCATGGATCCGTCCCAAAATTGGAAATGGCTTCTCAATGCGCTCAAGAAAGTGCGCTCCAAAGCCAAGCCCATCCGCAATAAATTAAAGCGGCTACAGCCAGCCCAGAAGCTCGATCGTCTGGGTCGCAGATTAATGACTGAGGCACAGAACAAGTCTGATCTGAGCTTTTATAAACGCGCCTTGATGTTTCGGGATGGGTTGATGATTGCAACTCTCATTCACCGCCCCCTGCGCCTTTCAAATTTTGCTTCAATTGATCTGGAACACCGCCTCACTCAATTTGCTGAGAGCGCAATCCTCTCTTTCCCAGCAGATGAGATGAAGGGAAAGCGTGATTTCGAATCCCATTTTCCGTCTCAACTTATATCAGAGCTCAATATCTACATTGATCTCTACAGGCCCTATCTTCTTTCCCTTAAGCATGAGGATACGCCAGATCAAGTCATGGGGCTCTGGATCTCCAATGAGGGCAAGCAACTGGCAGATCTGTCTTTGCGCAATGCGATCAAGAAACGCACACTGAGAGAATTTGGTCAGGACTTAACACCACATCTGTTCAGAGATTGCGCAGTCACAAGCTTGGTGCGCGATGAGCCAGAATCGGCTCGCATCACAAGATCCATTCTGACCCATTCGACGATAGAAACGACCAACAAATATTATAATCAAGCCCAAATGATCGATACCTCGCGTCGTCATACAGACTTGATAGAAAGATTGGTTGCACAATGAGACTCATGTCCAATCCAAAACTTGTCCAAACTATCTCCGCTCTTTTGCCTATGGAGAGGCTTCAAAATGGCTGACACAATAATCAAAAGACCAAAAGCTAAGACGACCAAGCCTAAAAAGATTTCCTATGCAGGCAAGGAGCCTACAGGAGATTTCCATCACGAGATCCTGAATATTACATTACCAAATGCTGAGCAGATAAATGATTTTCAATACCTACAAAATATTTCTGATGAGCAGATGAAAGAATTCCTCTTTTTGCTGAAGCATATGTATATGGATCTTGAAGCCTTTAATTCTCTTCATCTAGAAGAGAATGAGCGCAAAGCCTGGATCAAAGCCATTCTTGACATCGCCCAGCAAGTTAACAAGCTTAAAACCACAATCGATAAGCATATCGATATATTGGGCTTTGTTTTGCCCATGAATGTCATGGAGACTATTGGCGAGGCATTTGATCTTTCCTATTCCAATTCAATTCTGACCGATAAGAATGCCTATCTGAGACTCAATAGGGACCTCGAAGCTCATCAACAGAAAACAGATCTCTTAGATGCCGAACTCATAAATGCTGAACTCATTGCCAAATTGACGCGACCCCGCCGACAGGTTGTTGGGCTCGAGCAAGGCCATCTGTTATTGCAAAGCTTCATAGACCGGCTTGATGAGGGGCTTGAGGTTTGGATCGATTTGAACAAACAGAACAAGGGTGGCCGCCCCAGAAAATACGCCCGCGAATATCTTCTATTCTGGCTCGTCTATCATGCCAAAACCCTCACCGGCCATAATCCTCCAAATAGCAAAACAAGCTGGTTTGTGGATTTCGCAAAATCTGTCGTTGAACTTTGTGGCCTGAATGCGGAAGGCATTGGCGCGAGCCTGCCCAAAATCATCCGTGATGTGAAAGCCAAGAAACAAGAGCGTCTAAACCGTGCCTAAGATCTCTATATTTCGCCTTGTGTTTGATCCAATAAGCTCACGCATTTTGCCAGAGCTTATTGGAGCTAAGATTTCTGCGGGTTCTGCGATCCTCCATTCATGGTCGATTCGCGCACCCATTCGAAACAAAGACGAATCCCCTCTACGGGGAAAGCGATCGCGTGCGGCATTGAACGCCCAGCCCTTCGATCACGCCCATCGCGCAAAACCATTATTGATCAAGCAAGCCTCACCCAGGATCTTGAAAGCGATCTTTCAGCAGATAGGCCCATTACGCAAAATGAGATTGAGGCGATCTGGCTCCTTTTGGGCGATGAGCTCGATAGGCTGCTCAACACTCCTTAAGCCTGTCATCATTTTAAGTTCTCTGAGCGATGGGCCAGCCTTGCTGTGTCTTCACCCCATGACTATTGAGGCGTGATATGAGTTTCAAATCCTCGGCTTTGCTAAAGCAATCCCCTCAAAAGCGTGTCGCTCTTTACCTTCGTGTCAGCACAGGACGGCAGGCGGCAGGGGATGTCTCCATTCCCTCACAGCGCGATTTGACCAGAGGCTATTGCGAAGGACAAGGATGGCTTGTCGTTCGTGAATTTGTCGAGCCCGGGGCTTCGGCAACCGATGATCGCCGTCCTGTTTTTCAGCGCATGCTAGAACTGGCTGCAAGTTCCGAGCGAGATTTTGATATTATCTGTGTCCATGCCTTTTCGCGCTTCTATCGCAATGGCGCGGAGATGGAGCTTTGCATCCGAAAGCTGCGCAAGCTTGGCATCGAAGTCGTCTCCATGACCCAACCCACGGGCGATGATCCCTCCCAAAATCTGATGCGCCAGATCATCGGCATTTTTGACGAATATACCTCAAGCGAGAATGGTAAGAATGTCACCAGAGCCATGCGCGAGTCAGCCAAACAGGGATTTTGGAATGGAGCCAAACCACCCCTTGGCTATCGCATTGTTGAAGCCGAGCGCCGTGGATCAAAGATCAAGAAAAGGCTCGAGATTGATCCGGTTGATGCTGACCTGGTGCGCCTGATCTTTCGCCTCTATGCAGAGGGCGATGGCACAACAGGTCCCCTTGGCGTCAAAGATACCGCCAAATGGCTCAATAGCCATGGCTATCGCACACGATCGGGAGCCTGCTTTGGAGTGGGTCCCATTCATGGCATTCTGACCAATACTTGCTATGCCACAGGCCAATGGCCCTATGGAGTTCGCAATTCACGAACCGGCACATTGCATGATCCTTCCACAATCGTACACATCGAGGTCCCTGCCATTATCGATCTTGGCCTGTTTAAACGGGTGAAAGCGCGTCTTTGCGCGAACAACCCCCGCGTCAATCCACCCCGTGTCGTCAATGGCCCGACTTTGCTGACCGGACTTGCTGTTTGCGCAGAATGCGGATCAGGCATGACGCGCACGGGCACAAGTCGTGGCCATCGCGTCTACACCTATTACAGCTGCGCCGGTTGTCAGCAAAAGGGCAAGAGCGTCTGCAAGGGCCGCCATATCCCTATGCCGAAATTGGATGAGCTCATTCTCCATCATGTCAAACAACAGCTCTTCACCCCCGAGCGGCTCAAATCAATCCTTGCCGCTTTGATGGAAAGAAGGTCCCTTCAGGACCAGGCCAATGCAGAGCGCAGAGCAAGCCTTGAGGCCAGCCTGACCCAAGTGGCCGATAAACTGGCCCGTCTCTATAAAGCCATTGAAGATGGAATTATCGAGCTCGACCAAGACCTCAAGGACCGTGTGTCCGCTCTCAAAAATGAGAAAGCTCTGATTGAAGCCTCGCTTGAGCGTCTCTTCACGCATGCCCAGTCTAAATCCCAGATCTCCCCAGAGCGGATCGAGGCCTTTGCCGAGCTCATGCGCACAAAACTCGATACAGGCGACACACAAGCCCGCAAAACCTATTTGCGTTCAGTCATCTCCCAGATCGAAATCGGAGATCAAAAAATCCGCATCATCGGCAATAAATCCAACTTGGCTGGGCTGATCGCCGGCCAGAGCACTCAAGCCCAAAATGTTAGTGGTTTTGTTCGCAAATGGCGCGCCCGAAAGGATTCGAACCTCTGACCCCCAGATTCGTAGTCTGGTGCTCTATCCAGCTGAGCTACGGGCGCGCTGTGGTGACGGGACGAAACCTGTCATCGTGCCGATGAACGGCAGGGGCTTCGTTTATCTGCTCCCATCTCTAATGGCAAGCCTAAAGCTGATGATCTCACCCTAAAGGTTGTGACCTCGTGCACTGCTCTCAAAAAAATAGCACTTTATTCATAAAATGACCCTGCCAGAGCCAAGACAGGCTCAGCCTTGTCTGCCGACCTACAGAGAACGAAACCAGCGCGCAGATGAAGCCCTCCCCACTTCTGAACCCCTTAGCCATCTCTCCTACCCAGAACGACCCAGTCTTGGCATTACGACCCAGTCTTGGCGTCCCCCCGACACCCCCAGCCTCAAGACGCGGGGAGGATTGCGAGAGAAAATCGGGGCCCGGCGGGCTTTATAAAGGCCAAGATCTAGATTATAATCCACGCCAAGCGCATGCCAATTGCCTGACTTGAGCCAAAACCGAACCCAAAGCGCAAAAAATGCCGGGCACAATTGACTCTGCGCCCGCCTTGCCCCTATAAGGCGCACTCGATTTCGGCGCCGCCGACATCGCTCTTTGGCGTAAATTTTGACAATCAGCGGATTGTCAGTCCTCAGGCTGATGAGCTAAGTCTTGGCAGGCGACCTCGTACCCAATTTGAACATGAAACTGGCCATTTGCGCCCTTTTTCACGTTCCCTTAGCTTCGGAGCCGGCCTGTGAAACGTACTTATCAACCCAGCAAGATCGTCCGCAAGCGTCGGCACGGCTTCCGGGCCCGCATGGCCACAACTGGCGGCCGCAGGGTTTTGGCCGCCCGCCGGGCCCGTGGCCGCAAGCGTTTGTCGGCTTAATTCGCCCTCAAAAGCCTGCCAATGCGGAGCGTCCCCGATGACAGGCTCCCAGCCTCCCGCCTCGGCCCAATCTCTTGGGATATTGGCATCCGGGCCTGTTTCGCCTTCAATTCTATCGCGAACTTCGCAAACGCGATCTTCACAGATTCCCCTGCGTCTTAAAAAACGCGCGCAATTTTTGCATGTCGCCAAGGGCACCCGCCGCCATTGCGAGACCTTTACTCTGCAAAGCGCGTCTCGTTTGAGTGAGGCGTTTGAAAATGAGTCCACACACAAAGAACAAGGCCCCCGCTTTGGCCTGACGGTCACCCGCAAAATTGGTAATGCCGTGGTGCGCAATAAAATCAAACGTCGGCTCCGCGAAGCCCTGCGCCTGACCAATCATGGCGGCCATCAGGATAGAGATTATGTGATTGTTGCGCGCCTACCCGCACTCACCTGTGATTTTGTGCGCTTGGGTCAAGATCTACAGCGCACCATTCGCCAGCTGCATGACAGCAACCAGAAAAGATCAAAGGCCAGATCCAGCACTGGCCAAGACGAGACACACAGCCGCCCAGCGGCGCTTTCTTTTACTCGAACCTAAGAGATCAGGCCCGCCATCATGACCGAGGACACACGCAATCTCATTCTGGCCATCGGCCTGTCCCTGTTGGTCATCATCGGCTGGAACCATTTTTTTGCGCAGCCGCAAATTGCCAATGTGCGCGAAGCCCAAACGCGCAGTGATACGGCTCCCAAATTGCCTGAGGACAATGCTGGCGCCCCCGCAGCTGAAGCCCCTGCCGCGAAAGCAAAATTGAGCCGCGCGGAGGCTTTGGCTTCAAGCCCGCGTATCAAGCTCGATACTCCTGCCCTTGCAGGATCCATCAATCTGCGCGGCGGCCGTCTGGATGATGTTGAACTCAAGGGCTATCGCGAGACCACTGATCCCAAGAGCGCCAATATTGTTTTGCTGGCACCCAATGACTCGCCCAATCCCTATTTCGTCAGCACAGGTTTTATTCCAAAGGCTGGCACAAGCATTAAAGTGCCAACTCCCGACAGCCTTTGGACTGCGGATGCGCAAACGCTCACACCCGGCAAGCCTGTCACCCTCACCTTCGACAATGGCGAAGGGCTGATCTTCCGTCGCCTTATTGCCGCTGATGATGAATTCATGTTCAAGATCACAGAAACGGTCGAGAACAAATCTGCGCAAGCCGTCACACTCACCCCCTATGCCAGAGCCGTGCGCGTGGGTAAGCCAGCTCTGTCTGGCTATGCGGTTTTGCACGAAGGCTTTGTGGGCGTGATTGGCGAGTCCCGCGTGCAAGAATTCACTTATGATTCGATCGAGAAGGAAACCAAAGCCGCCAAGACAATGACTGGCACAGGCGGCTGGCTTGGGATCACCGACAAATATTGGGCGCTCGCCATTGCCCCAGATCAAAGCCATGCTGTGGATGCCAGCTTCTCGTCCAGCGGTGAGACTACCAAAGCTTATCAAGCCGCTTTGCTGGATCAAGCAGTGACTATCGAACCCGGCGCCGGCTCGGGTCTGAGCACACATGTGTTTGCCGGTGCTAAAGTCACCCGCACCATTGATGCCTATCAAAGCAAATTGGGCATTAAAAATTTCGATTTGATCATTGATTGGGGCTGGTTCTATTTCATCACCAAGCCGCTGTTCTGGATCATCGATGCGATTTACATCGTGGTCGGGAATTTTGGCGTTGCCATTCTTATCGTGACTGTGCTGGTCAAAGGCCTGTTCTTCCCACTGGCCAATCGCAGCTATCTCTCTATGGCCAAGATGAAAGCCGTGCAGCCGCAGATGACGCTGATCAGAGAGCGCTATCCTGACGACAAGCAAAAGCAGCAAGTCGAATTGATGGAGCTCTACAAGCGCGAGAAGATCAATCCGATTGCCGGATGTCTGCCTGTTGTCGTGCAGATCCCCGTTTTCTTTGCGCTCTATAAAGTGATCTTCATCACCATTGAAATGCGCCAAGCACCTTTCTTTGGCTGGATTCAGGATCTCTCCTCACCTGATCCCACCAATCTGTTCAATCTGTTTGGTCTCATTCCCTTTGATCCGACCACATTGCCGGTGATTGGTGAGTTTCTCCATTTGGGAATCTGGCCGCTCATTATGGGTGTGTCCATGTTCATCCAGATGAAGATGAATCCTGAACCCACCGATCCCGTGCAAAAGCAAATGTTCGCTTGGATGCCAGTGATCTTCACCTTCATGCTTGGCTCATTCCCTGCAGGCTTGGTGATCTATTGGACTTGGAACAATCTGCTCTCTGTCACCCAGCAAGGTCTGATCATGAAGCAATCCGGCGTCAAGATTGAGCTGTGGGACAATTTGCGCAATATGTTCTCGAAACCAACTGGCTGAGCGAGTGACCCAACCTGACCAGCCTATCGATGAGATCGAAATCGGGCGAAAGTTTTTTGCCGGCCCTTGTGAATTCATTTGGGCAGCAAATGACATTAACAGCCTGCCCAAATTGGGCCCGCCTGAAATCGCCTTTGCCGGCAGATCCAATGTCGGCAAATCCTCTTTGCTCAATGCACTGACCAATCGCAATCATCTGGCGCGTGTGTCCAATACGCCCGGGCGCACTCAGCAATTGAACTTCTTTGCGCTGGGCGCGCCGCCGCCTGATGAATTGATGCGGCTTGTCGATTTGCCCGGCTATGGTTATGCGGCCGTAGGCAAAGGCAAGATCGACACATGGACCAAATTGATCCATGCCTATATGCGCGGGCGCCCCAGTCTGGCGCGCGTCTATGTCTTGATTGATGGCCGCCATGGCCTGAAAGACACGGATATGCAAATGTTCGATCTGCTGGATCGTGCGGCCATGTCCTATCAAGTGGTTTTGACCAAGCGCGATAGCGTGAAACTGGCTGAGCAGGCCGAGCGGATCAAATCGGTAGAGACTGGACTTGCCAAACGGGCAGCTGCGTTTCCAGAGGTGCTCTTCACCTCCTCTGAGACGGGCGAGGGCATAGAAGATCTGCGGGCCGCCATTGTCCGTTTAATGGCCGAGCGCGGCCATGAATTGCGCCCCAACCGTGATTGAGCTTGCGTAAGCCGTGATTGAGCTTGCGCTAAGGAGCATGTAAAAGGGCCTCGACAAGGATCTCGACCAAGGCAGGATCTCAGCCATGACAGAAAGCCCGAAAGGCACGCCCGAGCAACAGGCGCAAATCCTGATGCAGGCTCTCCCCCATATGCTGCATTATGATGAGGCCATCATTGTGGTGAAATATGGTGGCCATGCCATGGGCAAGGAAGACATGGCCCGCAGCTTTGCCAAAGACATGGTGCTGCTCGAACAATCGGGCGTCAATCCGGTTGTTGTGCATGGTGGTGGCCCGCAGATTGGCGCCATGCTCACCAAGCTGGGCATCAAATCCGAATTTGCCGCAGGCCTGCGCATCACCGATAAAGCAACGGTCGAAATCGTTGAAATGGTCTTGGCTGGCTCGATCAACAAACAGATTGTCGGCTTCATTAATAATGAAGGCGGGCGCGCCATTGGTCTGTGTGGCAAAGACGGCAATATGGTGACTGCAACAAAAGTCACCCATGTGCATGATGCCGCCTCCAATACAGAGATGGAACTTGATCTTGGCTTTGTCGGCGATCCCTCGCATGTCGACACAACTGTGCTTGATCAAGTGCTCGGCCGCGAACTCATTCCCGTTCTCGCTCCCGTTTGTCAGGGCGCTGATGGCGAGACCTATAATGTCAATGCCGATACCTTTGCGGGCGCTATTGCCGGCGCGCTCAAAGCCAAGCGGCTTTTATTTCTCACCGATGTCCCCGGTGTTTTGGACAAAAACAAGCAATTGATCAAAGAGCTCAATATTGCG
>CAIVAX010000556.1 GCA_903903935.1 uncultured Hyphomicrobiales bacterium
GCCTTGCGCGATGCAGGCTTGAGCGAACAGGCCTTCATCCGCGAACAGCGCAAAGTCTATCTGCGGCGTCAAATTGCCGAAAGCCTGACAGGCGGCATGAGCACGCCCAAAGCCACTTTGGCCGCCGTGCATCGCTATCGTTTTGAGACACGCGCGATTGATTATATCGTTCTGCCCGATAGCGCGCTTGAGGCCATTGCACCTGCCGCCCAAGATGTGTTGCAGAAATTTTATGAGGATCGCAAAGGCGCCTTCCGCACAGCCGAATATCGCAAATTTGTGACGCTTGCGATCACACCTGAAGGCATTGCCGATCCCAGTAAAGTCTCCGAGGATGATGCCAAAGCCCGTTATGATCGCGTCAAGGGCGAGAAATTTGGCACAGCTGAAAAGCGTCAGATTCAGCAGATCGTTTTTGCCAATGAAGAGGAAGCCAAAGCCGCCAGTGACAAGATCAAGGCAGGCGCCAGTTTCCAATCGATCGCACAAGAGCGCAAACTCTCGGATGCTGATATTAGCCTTGGCGCAGTCGCGCGCTCTGAAATTGCTGATTCTGGCGTTGCACAGACTGCGTTTTCGCTGGCCGCAGGAGCGGTGAGTGAGCCCATTAAGGGGCAGTTTGGGTTCATCCTTGTGCAGGTTGTCTCTATTCAGCCGGAAAGCGTCCAAACCTTCGCGGATGTGTCTGCCCAGTTGAAGGGCGAATTAGCGCTGGAACGGGCTAAGGGTCAGGTGCAAATCCTGCGCGACAAGATTGAGGACGAGCGCACATCTGGCAAGACTTTGAGTGAAGCCGCCCAAAGTGCAGGTCTGCAAGTGCGCAGCATTGAGGGCATTACAGCAGTGGGTCTGGATAAAGACGGCAATCTGGTCAGCGATCTGGCTGAGCGTGATGCTCTGCTCAAAGCTGTTTTTGCCTCAGATGTCGGCGTTGATAATGACACGATCAATGGCAGCACAGGCGGTGTGGTCTGGTTTGAAGTGGCAGGCATCGAGCAAGCCCGTCAATTGTCGTTTGATGAAGCCAAGGGCGATGTTGAGCGCAATTGGAAGGATGAAGACATCGCCCGCCGCTTGAGTGAAAAAGCCGAGAGCTTGGTTGACAAGGTCAAAGCTGGAACCTCGATGGAGGATCTGGCGAAAGAAACCGGCCTTGAGCTTAAAAATGCCGGATCAGTGCAGCGCCTTGGCGCTGAGGGTCTTCCGCAAGGCGTGATCGCGCGTGTGTTTGCGCTGCCGCAGGGCGGCATTGGGTCCTCAGCCGGTGAGGGCTTTAGCCGCATCATCTTCAAGATCACCGATAGCCAAATCCCGCCCGTTGACTTTGACTCCGACACGATCAAAGGCGCGGCTGAGCAAATTCTGGCCGCGATGAATGAAGACATATTGGCGCAATATGTCACAAAGCTTCAGGCTGATCAGGGTGTGCGGATCAATGATGCGGCTGTGCAGGCTGCCATTGGCGGCTCTGCCGATCCCACTGGCCTCTTCTGAGTGAAGGACA
>CAIVAX010000557.1 GCA_903903935.1 uncultured Hyphomicrobiales bacterium
AGACCGCTTATGGCATTTGGCTCCGACCACATTTTCTGGTGGCGAACAGCAAAGGGTCAATATAGCGCGTAGCTTTATTGTGATCAGCCCTATCATGCTTCTTGATGAACCTACTGCTTCTTTGGATGTGGTCAATCGCGATGTTGTGATCGATCTTATTCAGGAGGCCCGAGAGGCTGGCTCTGCTTTGATCGGTATTTTTCACGATGCTCATGTTCGTGACAGAGTTGCCACACGGAAAATCGATATTCACTCATTCAGCTCCACAGAGGCCGCATGACACCGACCATCCTCACAAATGCCAAACTCATCCTCGAAGATGAAGTTGTGACTGGCACGATCGTTTTTGATGAGCAGGCTATTTTAAATATTGATGCTGGTCGCTCTCAATTGGCCTCTGCCATTGATGTGCAGGGCGATTATGTTATGCCCGGCATTATCGAAATGCATACGGATAATATGGAAAAGCATTTCGTTCCCAGGCCGAAAGTTTTCTGGCCTGATGCACTGGCCGCCGCTGTCGCCAATGATGCGCAAATGGCAGCTGCTGGCATTACGACTGTTTATGATTCGGTATCTTGTGGCTCTTATGGTTCTAAAGGCTATCGCACAACCTTGTTTCCGATCATGCTTGGATCAATTGAGCATGGTGTCAATTCGGGCGCATTTCGCGTTGATCATCATGTTCATCTTCGCTGCGAGATTCCTGCTGAAAATATCATCATCGATCTAGAGCCGCATTTGGATAAGCCGATTGTTAAATTGGCCTCTCTCATGGATCATACACCAGGACAAAGGCAATGGCGTAATCTTGATCATTTGCGCACCTATAATCTGGGCGCTGGCGAGCAAACAGCTGATCAGTTCGAAGATTATATCAAGACCCGTATCGCCAATGGTCCAAAAATGTTTGAGCAGAATTGGCCGCGTGTTGTGAGCATGTTCCAAGATCGCAATATTCTCTTGGCCACGCATGATGACACAACTGAAAATGATGTCGATCTTGGCATTGCTGCGGGCGCTAAAATTTCTGAATTTCCTACCACGCCTGAGGCAGCGCGCTATGCTCGTAAATCGGGACTGAGTACGGTTGCGGGCGCCCCTAATGTTGTGCGTGGGGGATCGCATTCTGGCGGTGTCTCTGCCACTGAGCTCGCTTTAAATGATATGTTGGATGGTCTCTCCTCTGATTATGTTCCCAGTGCGCTTTTGCAAGCGGTGATGGTTCTTCATGCTAATCATCATTTGCCTCTGCCACAGGCGGCTGCCATGGTGACTCGTAATATGGCTGATATGCTGAGCCTAAAAGACCGGGGTCGTTTGAAAACTGGATTGAGATCCGATATCCTTCACTTTGGGCTCATTGGTCCAACACCAATCGTTCGGACTGTTTGGTCAGCTGGCAAGCGGGCATTTTAATGAACGAAGATAATACCAGATATGCCATCTATTATGCGCCTGATCCTCACTCACAGCTCTGGCGTTTTGGCTCGCAATGTCTGGGCTATGATGCGTTCTCAGGAGAGGATTGCCCCTTTATAGATCCTCTTCCGCTCCCTCAAGCAGATTGGCTTTTGCTCACAGACGAGCCGCGTCGCTATGGTTTTCATGCGACACTTAAGGCGCCCTTTACACTTAAATCTGGGCAGTCCGAAGCTGAGTTGAGGGACGCTTTTGATCACTTTTCAACTCATCAATCGTCCTTGTGGTTGAGCGGTCTCCACATCTCTTGCTTGCATGGATTTGTCGCCTTTCTCCCCACATCATCCTCGGCTGACTTGCAAGATCTCGCCAAAAACACAGTATTGGCTTTTGAGCCGTTTCGTGCCGAACTCTCTGCACAGGATCTAGAGCGCCGCCTCAAATCTCCTCTGAGCGAGCCGCAGAAAGCTTATCTGCGTCAATATGGCTATCCTTTTGTCCTAGATGAATTCAGATTTCACATGACTTTGACAGGTCGACTCGCCACGGGTGAGTGCTCGCATCTGGCAAATGATCTTCAAGACAGATTTGATGCTTTTGACATGCCAGGTCCTGTGCATATCAATCGGATTGCTCTCTTTAAGCAATCTGATCGCTCAGGTCCGTTTCGGATTATTCATGCGGCGCAGTTGAAGTGAGGCATTGGCGAATTGCCTGATTAAAGGCCCTTATGCCTTCACCGGGACTCGTTTCATTGCGGATTTCTATTAGGCGTGCCGACTTTGTTGTCAGAGGTGCCTCGCGGTTGAGGCGATCACTGATATCTTGTGGCGTTTCGCGACCGCGGAGCTTTAATCTCTGCTGTAGAATTTCTGCTGCAGCCGTAATATGAATCACAATCACCTCATAGCCTAGATTTTCTGCTTGTTCAATTAATGAACGTGACAGATTGGCGATGACATGGCGGCCCTCATCCAATTGCCTTTTCAAGTCCAAGGATAGACCATAGCCAAGGCCATGAGCCTGCCAAGACAGAAGGAACAATCCCTGACTTTGTCGATAGGCGAAGTCTTCAGGGCTGATTGTCTCATTATCTTCATCTTGGGCAGGTCTTGTAATCAGGCGTTTTGCAAACACAATTCGCTTATCTGAGGCAAATTCCTTTTTTGCCCCATCCAATAAAGTATCTTTTCCGGCCCCAGAGGGACCGACAATCAAGATAAGCTGGCCTTTGCGGCAGGCTTGGTCTGAAGAGGAATTGTCCATGTCTGCTACAAAATTAGGATTAAATCCTGTGATTGATCCAACCGCTGTTGTGAAAGACTCACATATTGGTCATTACACGCAAATTGGCGCACGAACCAAAATTATAGAAACCACAATGGGCGATTATTCCTATATCGTGAATGATGGAGATGTCATTTATACGACAATAGGTAAATTCTGTTCCATCGCAGCACAGGTTCGCATTAATCCGGGTAATCATCCCATGTGGCGCGCCTCGCAATCGCATTTTACCTATAGGGCCAGTGCTTATTTTGAAGGTGAGAGCGATGAGCCCGAGTTTTTTGACTGGCGTCGGAGCCATTCTGTATCCATCGGACATGATGTCTGGATTGGCCATGGCGTTGTTGTGTTGGCTGGCCGCACAATTGGTGATGGCGCCATCATTGGATCGGGCGCTGTTGTGACGAAAGACGTGCCTCCCTATGTGATTGTGGGTGGTGTTGGCTCAAAGGAGCTCAAAAGGCGGTTTGAGCCTTCAGTTGCAGAGCGAATGCAGAATCTTGCTTGGTGGAATTGGGATCATGAGCTGCTGCACAGCCGGCTCAAGGATTTTAGATCTCTGTCAGCCGAGGCTTTTTTAGAAAAATATGAAACAGCCTGACTTATGTGCCTGTCTCCTGTTTTATAGCTTTCCGCCTTGCATGCCTTGCCCTCAGTGGGGCAGGGCATGGGGCAGATCCTCATAGAATTGTGGCCTGTGTTTTCATTTTTTGTGGGGTTGAGGTTCCATTCACAAGATTAAAGCCGGATAATCTGGACAGCATGATCTTGTGCTGGTCGATCTCAAACACTAGATCCCGCCCGAAACTCAGGGCATAGCGCACGCCGGGTTTGGGATTAAAGATGGGTTGAACTGGCCCCAGATTATATTTGAGATAATGCGATATATCCCAATGATGCGGTGCATCCTTCGTATCAAGCACAAACCAGCAATGGCCCGGTTCTGATATTGTCTGGCCTTCAGGAAAGAAAACACCACTCACATAGGCTGCAGGAATTCCAGCTGCGCGCATGGCTGCAACAGCATAGCTGTGTGTATCAACGCATGTGCCCAGATGAACATCGCACTCAAGCGCTGGCATGGTCTCGACATCATCGCCAAGTCCCACGTCGCGATATCCATAGGTAAATCTCTCTTCGACATGACGAACAATATGCTCAACTCGATCTGATTGTGAGAGTGCGCTGGGAGCAATGTGCTCAATATGTTTGATTAAATCAACGGAGGGAGTCTCATGCGGTCCTTCTGTCGAACGGAAGATCCAGAGGGGAAAATCTGTGCCGTCATCGGCAAAAGTTATATCGATGCGGGGTTGCGAGCCTGTCATGGGAGTCATCAGAATGGCGCTTTGATGGCTGTTCACAGCCTGTATTTCTGTCCATTGTTCGACCCCGGAGACCGAATAACCAATTACTTTTTGTTCGGGTGTGTCGTGAGGAATACCAAAGAGTAAGTGTTGATCCGCCTCAATGGGCTCATTGAGCGTGAAACGCACTGTCGTATGATGATGAGCCAATTTTTGCTCCTTGATCTTCTTTCGGGAGAAACAAAATTAAGCCCTAATCTCGCGATGAGGGCTTAATTTGTATTTAGGGGTGAACACAGTGTTTGTGTTTATTTGGCTTTGAGCAGCGCTTCGACTTCCAGCAACACCATTTCATTGTCATCAGCGACATTAGGCAGGCGGCTCGATGAGAAGGGCAGATTATTATCGTTGCCCACAATGATATGTTTGTCGTCGACAAGATCAACGTTTTCGATTGTGAAGAAGGGGAAAGTCAACACACCTTCATTCAGGGGCTTGCGTGCCTTTTTATTGGGATCCTGAATCTTCATCAAATCGATATAGGCAATTTTACGAACGGGCTTGCCGACATTGGCGTCGTTGAACTCGATCTTGTAAACGCGTTTGAACTTGGCAATGTCGGGGAAGCAATCGGTTCCACGCACGCCAGCAGCGCAGGATTTATCAGCTGTGCCTTCACCATTGTCGCGCTCGATGACAAGACCCGTAGCGGCATCA
>CAIVAX010000558.1 GCA_903903935.1 uncultured Hyphomicrobiales bacterium
GGCGATGTGTTGATCGCTTGGGAGAATGATGCCTTCCTCGCCTTTGAGGAATTTGGCGCGGATAAATTTGAAATCATCACGCCTTCTTTATCGATTCTGGCTGAGCCGCCTGTCGCTGTTGTTGACAAAATCGTTGATGAAAAGGGCACACGCAAATTGGCCGAAGCCTATCTTGCCTTTCTCTACACAGCGCCTGCGCAAAAGATCATTGCCAAAAACTATCTGCGCCCGCTCGATAAAAGCGCTGCCGATCCGGCCGATCTCAAGCGCTTTCCCGATCTCCCGCTGTTGCAAATCGATAAGGACTTTGGCGGCTGGGACGCCGCACACAAAAAGCACTTTGCCGATGGAGCCAGCTTTGATCAAATCTATGCGCCGGGCAAATAGTTTGGGATAAGTATGCCGCCTTCGCTTTATCCCAATTCTCCTTTGCCGGGCTTTCGTCTGGCTTTGGGTGCAACCCTCGTGTGGATTGGAGTCATCGTGCTCCTGCCACTCGGGGGTGTTGCTGTGCGCTCTGGCCAGATCGGGCTTGAGGGCATGTGGCATATTCTCTCGCAGCCGCGTTTGCTCGCAGCTCTGCGCCTGTCGTTCGGCCTGTCCTTTCTGGCTGGTCTTGTCAGCCTTGCTCTGGGCGGAATAGTGGCCTGGGTGTTGACGCGCTATGAATTTCCCGGCCGGCGCTTGTTAGATGCAGCGGTGGATCTGCCCTTTGCTCTGCCCACAGCAGTGGCGGGCATTGCACTCACCACGCTCTATGCGCCCAATGGGTGGTTTGGTCGCCCGCTCGATCAACTGGGCATTAAGGTCGCCTTCACGCCACTGGGCATTTTTATGGCGCTGATCTTTATTGGCCTGCCTTTTGCTGTGCGCACACTCCAACCTGTGCTTGAGCAAACCGAGGTCGAGGTTGAAGAAGCCTCGGCAAGTCTGGGTGCCAGTCGCGCGCAGACCATTTGGCGCATCATTCTGCCACCTTTGATTCCTGCCGCATTGACAGGCCTCGCGCTCGCTTTTGCCCGCGCTGTGGGCGAATATGGCTCAGTGATTTTTATTGCGGGCAATATTCCGTTTTTTACAGAAATCGCGCCCATCATTGTGGTTACGCGCTTGGAGGAATTTGACGAGACCGGCGCCACTGTCGTGGCGGTGATTATGCTATGCGCCTCTTTCCTCTCGCTCTATGCGATCAATCTCGTACAGGCCTGGTCACGCAAAAGGTTGGGCCATGGCTGAATCATTTCTCTTTCGTGAACCCATACTCCGCGATCGCGAAGTGGTGCGTGAAAGCCGCTTGGTCGAGCGCGCGCTGATAGCCTGCGCGGTACTGATTTTATCGGTCTTCTTCTTTGCGCCGATGATTGTGGTGTTTTATGAGGCTGCACGCAAAGGGCTCGATGTCTATCTCACCGCGATAGGCGATGCAGAATCTCTCTCTGCAATCCGCCTCACTCTTTTGGTGGCGGCGATTGCTGTGCCCATCAATACTGTTTTTGGCATAGCTGCTGCCTGGGCAGTGGCGCGCTTTAACTTTCCCTTGAAAAGCCTTCTGGTCACGATCATTGACCTGCCTTTTTCAGTTTCGCCTGTTGTGGCGGGACTTTCCTTTGTGGTGCTGTATGGCTCACGCGGCTATTTTGCGCCCTTTCTCGCCAGCCATGGTCTTGAGATCATCTTTGCTTTGCCGGGTCTGGCTTTGGCGACAACCTTTGTCACCTTTCCCTTTGTCGCGCGTGAGCTCATTCCCCTCATGCAGCAACAGGGCGTCGATGATGAAGAGGCGGCACTCACTTTAGGTGCCAGTCCCTTCAAAATGTTTGTGACGGTCACTTTGCCCAATATCAAATGGGGCCTGCTCTATGGCGTCTTGCTGTGCAATGCGCGCGCTATGGGCGAATTTGGCGCTGTCGCCGTTGTCTCTGGTCGCATTCGCGGCGAGACGACAACTCTGCCTTTGCATGTCGAAATGCTCTATGGCGGCTTTGATCTTGTCGGTGCCTTTGCGGTTGCCTCAATCTTGGCGGGCCTTGCGCTTGTCACACTCATTATCAAAAGCCTGCTCGAATGGCGACATGCGTCTGACCTTGCCGCAGCGCGGCGGCATTGAGGATCATATGGATATATCAATACGTGGTCTGAAAAAGACCTTTGGCAATTCCCCCGCTATTCACGACATTGATCTTGATGTGCGCTCGGGCGAGCTCTTGGGTCTTTTGGGCCCCTCGGGCTCGGGCAAGACAACGCTCTTGCGCATGATTGCCGGCTTGGAAATTCCAACTGCGGGCCAGATTTATTTTGGCGAGGAAGATGCTTCGCGCAAATCCGTTCAGGATCGGCGCGTCGGCTTTGTCTTTCAAAGCTATGCTCTGTTCAAACATATGAGTGTGAGCGAGAATATTGCGTATGGCTTGAATGTGCGCCCGCGCGCGCAAAGGCCCAGTGCCGCAATGATTGCCAAACGTGTGGCAGATCTGCTTGAGCTGATGCAATTGGGCGGGTTTGGCGCGCGCTTTCCCGCGCAATTATCTGGCGGCCAGCGCCAGCGCGTCGCCCTCGCCAGAGCTTTGGCGGTTGAGCCACGCGTGCTTTTGCTGGACGAGCCCTTTGGCGCTTTGGATGCGCAAGTGCGCAAGGATTTGCGCCGTTGGCTGCGCGAAATTCATCTGCGCACCGGCCACACCACACTCTTTGTCACACATGATCAGGATGAGGCGCTGGAGCTCTCCGATCGTGTTGCTGTTCTGGCGCGCGGACGTTTGGAGCAGGTCGCTTCGCCTGATGATATTTATGATCATCCTGCCTCAGCCTTTGTGCATGGCTTTATTGGCGAGTCCAATCAGATTTATGGTGAGATCATCGCTCAGCGGTTCATCTCCGGCGGTGTGGATTTAGGCCTGCTTGCCAGCGCTGATCTGCAAGGCCCCTGCGTCCTGTTCGTGCGCCCGCAGCATGTCGAGATTAAGCCTGCTGCACAGCAAGGTCTGCGCGGGACTGTGGAGAGTGTCAGGCGCTCAGCAGGCGGTCACCGTCTGCAAATTGCTTTGCCGCAGATCAAGACCAGTCTGGAAGCGATTGTCGGCGAGGATGTCATCGCGCCGCAAGGGAGCGATGTTAGCGTTGCATTTGCCCGCTCTCGCCTGTTCAAGCTGTCGCAATAAAGCAGCGCGAGGAGATGCAGGCTCAGCTTTTCGCTGTGCTCAGCCAACGCATGATGATCGTCAGCCCCA
>CAIVAX010000559.1 GCA_903903935.1 uncultured Hyphomicrobiales bacterium
CCCTGACGGCTAACCTGCTCAAAATCCCCCGGGGTTAGGCTGTGAAGTTTTTGCAGCTCAGTGCGCATTTTTTCCTCATCGACCGCAAAGCCGAACCACCCGCACACGCGCGTGAACATCAGCCAGGAACTCTGCGTAGCAAGAAAATCGAACTTGATACTCAAATCGAACCTGCGCAGCGAGGCTTCATCAAGATGATCAAACCGGTTTGTGGATGCGATAAATACGCCTTCAAACCCCTCCATTTGGGTGAGCATTTCATTGACCATACTGGTCTCCCAATGGCGAGTTGCATCATTCCGGTCTTGCAAGAAACTGTCCACCTCGTCGAATTGCAGCAGGGCGCGCGCCTGTCTTGCCTCTGCGAAAGCGTTTGCAATGTTTTTTTCGGTTTCTCCCAGATGTGGCGCCAGGATGTCGGACCCTTTGCGAAGAATGTGCGGAATCTCCAGCGTCTCCGCGATCCATTTGCCAAAAGCCGTCTTCCCGGTTCCCGGGGGGCCATACAGACAAAACCGCCCCTGTCCAGCCTCGGATATACCATCACGAAGACCTTTCAAGTTAACGGAGCAGTTCACCAACGCGGGATCAAATTGACTATCAAAGTGAACCGCGTTTCCCAGCTCAATACGCTGCCGCCCCTGCGCCTTCAATTTATCGTTCAGGAGTTGCATTGCCAATTTGTTACGTGCGGCCTCGCTTTCATTCTTGCCGATCACATTAACGATCCGCGCGGTTTGCTCAAGAAGTGCAGGCACCAAATGTTCGTTCGCTACAATCTTTTTAAGCAATCGCCCCTCTATGGGTTGCTCAAACATCGTAGAAACCATCTTACGGCGCTCGCGCTCAACGGGCATCGGCATTTCAAAGCAAATGCAGAACCGGCGGATAAACGCCGGATCAAAATCAGTGATTGAATTCGCAATCCAAATCGTGGGCAGTTGATTATTCTCAAGCGTCTGATTGATCCATGACTTTTGCGCGGTCGGACTGCCGCCATTAGCGGGCTTGGCCGGCCCCTCGCCAGAGAGGACCTCCTCGCACTCATCAAACAAAACAATAGATTGGCTCTTTTTGAAAAATACCTGGGCGAGTCGAAAATTGCGCAGCCGCCGCTGTGGCGTAATCGGCGCCCCATGACAAGTCATATCGGTAATTTGGATCAAATCACATGCGAGCTCACGCGCCAGAACGCGGGCAAATTGGCTTTTCCCGGTTCCCGGCTTTCCGTAGATCAATATATTCACGCCAGATGCACCGGTCTGCATCACGCTGCGCAAATAGCTCTGTATTAAATCCAGGCGGTCCTGAACATGGCCATAATCGGTGACTTTCAAGCGGCATTCAGTTGAAACAGTTACAAAATCATTGAACAGGTCAAGAATACTCGCCTGGCGCACAACCATTTTTTTAGCAAACGCATTTGTTATGAGGTCGATACGCGAGCGAAGGCTCCCCTCATGTTGATAGTCGATCGATGCGAGGCCCGACCGATTAAGGGTTCCCTGCTGGTCCAGCGCGCGCTCGACCTCAGAGACATCAATACCGAGGGCCGTGGCCAGCATACGCGGCACCGCGAAACCACCGACCCGCTCTCCTAACAGCCAGCAG
>CAIVAX010000560.1 GCA_903903935.1 uncultured Hyphomicrobiales bacterium
AGATTGATATGAGGATGTGGTGGGCCGGGAGGGACTCGAACCCCCAACCAGACCGTTATGAGCGGCCGGCTCTAACCATTGAGCTACCGGCCCACGGCGCTCCCTTGATGAGCGCATTACACTTAAATTGAGGCTCCGTGCAATGCCTCAAACGCATTTGAGCTCAAACGAATTTAACGTGAAAGCCCTTAACAAGGCCTTGTTCAAAGCGATGGGCTAATGATTTTTACTGTTCGCTCAATGATCTTCATCAAGGCCCATATTGCTGGCGAGCACAGTGAGATCGCTGGAGAGCGCGTATTTTTCCCCTAGCAGCAGGTGCGTGAGGTTAGAATCTTTGAGCGCGCCTGTGAGCGCCACTGCCAGTATGGCAATCAGGCCCATACGAATGGCAATATTGCCAGAGGCTGGCTCTTGTTCCTCCTGATCAATGCTGGACTTGGACTCTTCCAAGTCAGCGGCATGCTGCCCGCTCTCTGGGGGGGTGATCAGGCCACCTGCTAGGAGGCGCGCACATTTGTGCCAGAATGAGTGAGACAGCATCATGGGCTGATCATAGCCCAGAACTGTTTACTATTTACAAATATATTTTATAAATTTACACAAACCTCTGACTGATGGCCTTAGATTTGGGCTAATCAGGGATCGCCCGCGGCTGGCCCTGATCATCAATGGCAACAAAGGTGAACAGAGCTTTGGTCACTTGTTCGCGCTGATGGGTCATGAAACGCTGTGCCCAGGCTTCGACATTGATTTTCATCGAGGTACGGCCAATCTTCTCAATGCTGGTATAAACACACAGCACATCGCCCACCCTGACCGGGCGGATGAAGGTCATGGCATCTAAAGCGACTGTCACGACGCGGCCGCGGGCGCGTTCAACCCCAGCAATGCCGCCCGCCACATCCATTTGTGAGAGCACCCAGCCACCAAAAATATCGCCATTGGCATTGGTATCTGCCGGCATGGCTATGGTGCGCACAGTCAGCTCACCGCGTGGTTCTGATAGATTGGCTGGAGGCCCGGGGTCTGTGGCCATCGTGCTCTATCCGTGCGGCGCTTTGAGAATGGCCTCGCCTTGCTGATCAATGATCTGGCGGCCTTTGAAGAAGGTCATCTCGATCGCCTCTTCTTCACTGCCAAAGGCATCGGCGCGGATGAATTTATGTTCTTTGATTTCGCCCTCACTCTCGAGCTGAAGAATGCCGCATAATTGCCAGCGGCCCTGAGCCTGAAAGGGCGTTGCCAAAATGGTGAAGCCCTTGTGCTCTTGGCTGGGGGCGGGCTCGGGCTCGCGGACTTTTGCTTCACCAAGGCCAAAGAGCTTGCGGAAAAAGGACATGAGGAACCTGTGAGTTAACGCTTCATTCGATCATGCCCCAAATTGCGAGGAGTTCCAAGCTCACTTGAGCCAAACCCACGGGGCTAAAAAGACAAAGGCGGGAAGATCCCGCCTTTGATAATCTGGATGTCTATTGTCCTTGGCCAAGCAAGCGCAGATCAATTGTCGAGGAAGCTGCGCAATTTGCGGCTGCGGCTGGGGTGCTTGAGTTTACGCAGCGCCTTGGCCTCAATCTGGCGAATACGCTCGCGCGTCACGCTGAATTGCTGGCCGACTTCTTCAAGTGTGTGATCCGTATTCATGCCAATGCCAAAGCGCATGCGCAACACGCGCTCTTCGCGCGGTGTTAATGATGCCAGCACACGTGTGGTTGTCTCGCGCAGATTAGATTGGATCGCCGCATCAATAGGCAAAATCGCATTCTTATCTTCGATGAAATCACCCAGATGCGAATCTTCTTCATCACCAATGGGGGTTTCGAGCGAGATGGGCTCTTTGGCAATTTTGAGAACCTTGCGCACTTTTTCCAGCGGCATGGCAAGCTTTTCAGCCAATTCCTCAGGGGTTGGTTCGCGGCCAATCTCATGCAACATTTGGCGCGAGGTGCGCACGATCTTGTTGATCGTCTCGATCATATGCACGGGAATGCGGATCGTGCGGGCCTGATCGGCAATGGATCTGGTGATCGCCTGACGAATCCACCATGTGGCATAGGTCGAGAATTTATAGCCGCGGCGATATTCGAATTTATCAACGGCCTTCATCAGACCAATATTGCCCTCTTGGATCAGATCGAGGAATTGCAGGCCGCGATTGGTGTATTTCTTGGCAATTGAAATCACCAGACGCAGATTGGCCTCGACCATTTCCTTCTTGGCTTGGCGGGCTTCGCGCTCGCCCTTTTGAACCATATGGACGATCTTGCGGAATTCGAGAATCTCAAGGCCCGTCTCGGTCGCCAGCGCGTGGATGTCCGAGCGGATCAGCTTGATGCCGTCCTTCTCCTTGGCCACGAAATCGCGCCAGCCGCGCGAGCCGAGCTTGGACACGCGCAGGACCCACTTGGGATCAAGCTCGGAGTTCTGGTAGTTGCGCAGGAAATCCTCGCGGCCCACGCCAAAGGTCTCGGCTAGGCGGAACAGCTTGGTTTCGAGGCCCAGCAGGCGCTTGTTGATGTCGTAGAGCTGCTCCACCAGCGCGTCGATGCGGTTCTGGTTGAGGGAGAGCGACTTCACATCCGCCACGATCTCCTTCTTGAGCGATTTGTACTTGCGCTCCTGGGCGGGCGTCAGCGTCTCGTTCTTGAGCTTGTTCTCGACATTCTGGTCCTGCAAGCGACGCAGCTTTTTATAGGCGTCGGCGATGCGGTCGAAGGTGTCGAGCACCTTGGGCTTCAATTCCGCTTCCATGGCGGAGAGGGAGACGGAATTTTCCAGATCGTCCTCGTCGTCGGAGAATTCCTCCGGCGGGGGAATCTCGGCCTCAAGCCCGGCGGGGGGGTTCTGGGGCGCGGTGGAGGGCGCATGTTCGGCGCCCGGCGCGGTCATGTCCACGCGCTTGCCGTCGGGGCCGGCATAGGTGGCCTCGAGGTCGATGATGTCGCGCAGCAGCACCTTGGCGTCGTTCAATTCGTCGCGCCAGATGATGATGGCCTGGAAGGTC
>CAIVAX010000561.1 GCA_903903935.1 uncultured Hyphomicrobiales bacterium
AAAGTGAGCGGAAATTGAAGGGCGATACGACTAAGTCCAAAAATCTATTTTTTTAAGGCTAAACAACATTTGAAACACAATAACTAAGGCTCACTCATCGCCGGTTGCGCAAACCTGAATCTCTTCATCAATGCTCATATTCAGCGATGTTCTTTGTCAGAGATGCTCATCATCTCATTTGCCATCCAATCTTTCGAACAGCCGGCGCGTGAGGCCGCTCTCATCTCGAATATGAGAGCTAGTGATAATGGCATGTGTCAGATAGACCATCTCAATACACAAAATATATGTAACTTAAAAATTTTCAATTCAGACCTAGACAAGGCGCGATTTTCCCTCAAGGTCGTTCCATCATGCACTGCTCAGCAGCTCACCCTGTGGATAAGTGTTGAAAGCTTGCCCAGTGTAGGCAAGACTTGCATCCTGACGCAGGCAAGACTCGCAGCTGAATGAATCCGCGTTATAATGCCACCCTCATGGTCAACGCTCGATTCACACCGTCTTTTCTCGACGAGATCAAGGCGCGGCTTCCGGTTTCGGAAGTCGTTGGTCGTCGCGTGAAATTGAAAAAGGCCGGGCGAGAATGGAATGGCCTCTCGCCCTTTACGGCGGAAAAATCCCCCTCATTCTTCGTCAATGACCAGAAAATGGCCTGGTTTGACTTTTCGGCAGGCAAAAACGGCAATATTTTCGACTTTCTGATGCAAACGGAGGGCCTATCTTTCCCCGAGGCGGTTGAGCGTTTGGCGCAAGAAGCCGGGCTGGAAGTCCCCAAATCGACGCCTGAGAGCCTTGAGCGCGAGAAAAAGCGTGCCGGACTGACCGAGGTCCTCGAACTGGCGACGCAATATTTCGAGGCTGAATTGCAAGGACGACAGGGCGCCAAAGCCCGCGGCTATTTGTCGGATCGCGCCCTTGGCCCCAAGGCACAAACACAATTTCGCATCGGCTATGCCCCAGCCGATCGCTTTGCTTTGCGCGACTGGCTGGCGCAAAAGGGTGCCAGTGTCGAAACCATGATCGAGGCCGGATTATTGATCCATGGCGAGGATATTGCTGTTCCCTATGGCCGTTTTCGCGATCGCATCATGTTCCCCATTGCCGACCGCAATGGTCGCGTGATCGCCTTTGGTGGCCGCGCACTCGACAAAGATGTGCAAGCTAAATATCTGAATTCGCCTGAAACACCGCTGTTTCACAAAGGCGCCGTGCTGTATAATCTGCATCAGGCCCGCAAAGCCGCCCATGATTTGGGCCAAATCATTCTGGTTGAAGGCTATGTGGATGTGATCCAGATGAGCCTTGCTGGCTTTCCCAATGTTGTCGCCTCCTGCGGCACAGCCCTCACCCCGGATCAATGCGATCTGCTCTGGCGCATGGCGCCTGAACCAACTTTATTCTTTGATGGTGACCGCGCCGGGCGCAAAGCCGCGCATCGGGCCATTGATATAGCCCTGCCTTTGCTGGGACCGGGCAAAAGCCTGCGCTTTGCTTTTCTCCCCGATGGTCAAGACCCTGATGATCTGGCCCGCTCGGGCGGACAAGCGGCGCTGGGCGAGGTTTTGGCCGGTGCCAAGCCTTTGGTCGATGTGCTCTGGCAGAGAGAAGTTGAAGCAGGCCCGCTTGATATACCCGAACAAAGGGCCGCTTTGGAGCGTCGCCTAAATAATCTTGTCAATGAAATCAAAGACGAGACCCTTAAGCGCTATTATCGCGACGACATCAGAGACAGATTGCTCGCGCTGCAGGGCCGCTCGGCTCAATCCCGTGCCCGTGCCCCTCAAGGCCAGATGCAGCGCGCCCAAAGACCTTGGCAAGGCAGGGGCCAGCCGATCCAAAATCCCTATGGCTATCGTTTCTCCAACACCACGATCAGCCCCAGCCTGTCACGCTCCTCGCTGTTTGCCCGTGGCTCGGGCATTCCTGGGCGCGAAGCTGCTATTCTTCTGATTTTACTCAACCATCCGGCACTTTTGGCGCGCCATATTGAAGAATTGGCCGAGCTTGATTGCGCCAGCCGCGACATTATGCAATTGCGCGATGGCCTCACGGCTCTGGCCGCAGAGGGCTATGAGAGCGTTGCCGAGCTGAAATCCGCGCTTGATGCCGCAGGTCTGGCCGAGGTGCGCCGGCGGGTCGAGGCAGTTGAAGTCATCGCCAAGCTTTGGTGCGTCAAATCAGAGGCAGCAGAAATTGATGCGGAAGGCGCTCTTCGGCAGGCTCTGGCCTTGCATCGGCGCGCCCGCGCGTTACATAAAGAACTCAAATCCGTAGAATTGGCTTTGGCTGAGGACCCTTCAGAGGACAATCTGGCCCGTTTGAGAGAAATTCAGGCTGAACTGACAACCTTAGATGGACGCGAGGCGACTTTGGAGGGCTTTGGCATTATGTCAGGCCGACAGGATCGTGCTTTATGACCAAACCTTGGAAATGACCAAACATTGGAAGCATATGCATTTATGTGAAAGAAGCCAGAATGCTTAATCTAGGTTTAAGCTGAACGTGCTTTAAATGAGGGACTGCCGCCTGAGCGGATCAATCTCATCATCCCATAGGTAAGGGACAAACCTTTACCGCAATATGACAGTGACAGGCCTAAGGGCGCCGTCACTCCTCTTGGAGTGGAGTTTATGGCGAAGAAAGAGGACGAAAAGACAGAGGCGGAACCCGTAGCGACCGAAAGCGCTGATGGGCCCTTGCTCGATCTGTCCGATGCCGCCGTTAAGCGGATGATCAAGCGCGCCAAAAAGCGCGGCTTTGTCACCCATGAAGAACTCAATGCTGTTTTGCCGTCCGAAGAAGTGACATCAGACCAGATTGAAGATGTCTATTCAATGCTCAACGAAATGGGCATTAATGTGGTCGAGGCTGATGATGCCGACGAGACCGAGAAACCAGAAGAACAAGCTGCTGGCGAAGAGGAAGAGGCCGAAGGCGGCGATCTGGTTGAAACAGCCCGCACCGCCGTTGTAGCCACCACGCGCACCAGCGAGTCCGGCGATCGCACAGATGACCCTGTGCGCATGTATTTGCGCGAAATGGGCTCAGTCGAACTGCTCTCGCGCGAAGGCGAAATCGCCATAGCCAAGCGCATTGAAGCTGGCCGCGAGGCGATGATTGCTGGCCTGTGCGAAAGCCCGCTGACCTTTCAAGCCATCATCATCTGGCGCGATGAATTGAACGATGGCAAAGTTTTGCTGCGCGATATTATCGATCTGGAAGCCACTTATGCTGGCCCCGATGGCAAAAACACGCCTAAGATTGATATGACGGCTCCCGGCGCGCAAGAGGCCTTGGCCGCGCGTCAATTGGCTCAGCAACAAGCGCCCGCCACAGCCCCCCGCACTCCGCCCGCCGGTTTGGATGGCGACAGCGAGGGCATGCCCTCCGACGATTCTTTTGAGGATGAAGACGATCTTGAAAATTCCGTCTCCCTCTCGGCGATGGAAGCAGAGCTGAAACCAAAGGTTCTCGAAACTTTTGACCGCATTGCCTCGGCCTATAAGAAGCTGCGTCGCCTGCAAGATCAAAACGTCGAAAACAAACTCAAGAATGAGGCCCTGACGCCTGCGCAGGAGCGTAAATATAAAACGCTGAAGAAGGAAATCGTCACTGACGTCAAATCCCTCTCGCTCAATCAAAACCGCATCGATGCGCTGGTTGAACAGCTCTATGACATCAACAAGCGCTTGATCAGCCTTGAGCTCAAGCTCATGCGCACTGCTGAAGCGCATGGCGTGGCACGCGATGACTTTTTGAAAAACTACCAGAATTCCGAGCTGGATCCCAAATGGGTGCTGCGCGTCTCCAAATTGGGCGGACGCGGCTGGAAGAATTTTGTCGCCAAGGAAAAAGACGCGATCAAAAATCTGCGTACCGAGATTCATGCTCTGGCCACCGAGACGGGCCTTGAGATTCTCGAATTCCGCAAGATCGTCCATATGGTGCAAAAGGGCGAGCGCGAAGCCCGGCAAGCCAAGAAGGAAATGGTCGAGGCCAATCTGCGTCTGGTGATTTCAATTGCCAAAAAATACACCAATCGCGGCCTGCAATTCCTCGATCTGATCCAAGAGGGCAATATTGGTCTGATGAAGGCCGTTGATAAATTC
>CAIVAX010000562.1 GCA_903903935.1 uncultured Hyphomicrobiales bacterium
CTTCTGTGCTGCTAATTTCTCAAAATAGGCGCGCGCTTTCTCTTCGCCCCATGCCATTCTCAGATTGGTGATAAACAGCGAGGTTCCGCTAGCGCTGCCAATGCGCCAAGACAATTTGCCCTTCCATTTGGGATCGAGCAAATCTTCATAGGTCTTTGGCACATCCTCTGGAGGGACAAGCTTAGTGTTATAAGCCACCGAAAAATAACTTAATCTGGTTGGGGTCCAGAGGCCCGCAGGGTCTCTATATTTCTGCGGAACTTGTTCGATCATCGGCGTATAATAAGGTTGCACAAGGCCGGCCTGAATGACCATTTCGCCGACGCCTGTTCCTTCTATAAGATCAGCCTGCAAATTATTGGCTTTGACTTCAGCCATTAATTTGGCGGCAATATCTTCCGAATCGGCGCGCCAATAGGCAATCTTGATGAAGGGATATTTTTTGGCAAAGGCGTCAGAAATTGGCTTCAACGCTTGGTTGACAATCAGGGCGCAATAGAGGGTGACTTGTCCCTCTTTTTTGGCGCCCTCAAGAAGAATTTGTTCGCGATCAGGGCCGCGATAGTTCAGGATTTCTTGCGTAGTCAGGCTCAATGCTGGCAGAGGCAACATCATCGTAGCCCCCATCATGAGGGCAAGACTAAGTCCTGATAATTTTGGGCTGCGCATAGAATTACGATCCATGGCTAGTGTCCTCATGTGATTTAGGGACGATGAGCGCATCAGCGATGCGCACACCCTTTCCTTTGGTTCCAACAAAAACTGGGTTCAGATCGATTGCGGCAAACTGACCATCTGTTGAGGCCACAAAACGAGAAAAGTCAACGCAGCATTGGACAAGAGCCTCAATGTCGCGTTCTGGCGCCCCGCGAAAAGCGTGCAGTAATTTGGCGGATTTGAGTTCGCCAATCATTTTCCTGACTTCTTTGTGCGAGAGAGGAGGGAGCCTAACAGCAGCATCCTTGAAGATTTCTACCATGACACCGCCCGATCCCAAAACAATCATTGGACCAAACTGATCATCATAGGTCATGCCCAAAATCATCTCGACGCCATCTAAGACCATTTCCTGAACTAGGACCCCGTCAATGCGGGCATCGGGACAGGCTTTGATCGAATTTGATAAGACCAAATCTGTCGCCCTTGCGACTTCATCGGCAGTCTTCGCGCCCAGATAGACGCCGCCCACATCGGACTTATGCGGAATATCGGGTGATTGGATTTTTAACGCAACCGGAGCGCCAATGCTCTCCCAAAGCTTGACGGCGTCTTGTGCGTTCTTTGCGATGGCTTCTTTGGTTACTGGCAGACCAGCTTTGCCAAGAATAATCTTGCTCTCCGCCTCGGTGAGAGTGAGCGCCTTATGATCATCGCTCAACAAAGAATTACTCTTCTCAATGGGCGCAATCTGATCGACGCCCTCGCGCCTGAAATCAGCATAGCCAATCAGATTACGAATGGCGCGCATACCTGTTTCGAGATTGTCGAGCAATGGCAGATGATGTTTGGTCGCAAATCCACGCCAATGGCGCGTGAGATGATTGCCGACAAAAGAAACGACAACTAGCGGCTTTTTAGCCTGATCTGCGACCTTGGCCATTTCATCAATCAATTGTTGATGAGTTTTGGCCCCCTCCATTCGCATGCCAAGCACCAGGCCAATGACATCCAGCTCATTATCTTCGAGCAAGGTGGTCAAAATACGATTCATATTGTCGCCGCGCAGCAAACGCGGCATGCCCACAGTATCAATGGGATTATTGAAATGACGATCAACTTCGATGATCTCTTGCAAGCGCTGATTGGTCTTCTCGCTAATGGGCGGGAAATGCACACCCGCCTTTTCTCCCAAATCAGCGATCAAGGATGTCGCGCCGCCTGATACGGTGAATAAAGCAACCCGATTGCCCTTGGGCAAAGGTACCAAATCAAACAGAGCCGATGTTTCGATCAATTCATCGATGGAATCAACCAGAGCCACGCCATTCTGCTTGAAGAGAGATTCAAATGCCTCATGCTTGCCCGCCAATGTTCCGGTGTGTGCAAGAGTTGCGGCCTGGCCAACTTCACTGCGTCCGAGCTTGAGAACGATGATGGGTTTCTTAGGGCTCGCGCGCTCAATGGCGGCCCGCAAGCGGCGACCATTTTTGCTGCCCTCCATGATCAGCGCAATCACACTGGTGGCCGGATCCTCGACCAGAAAATCAATATAATCGGCCAGATCAACGACAGCCTGATTGCCCATCGAAATTAGATAATTCAAGCCAATGCCACGATTATTGGCCAATTCTGCCACAGCATTGAGCAGGCCACCGCTCTGCGAGACGATAGAAATGCCGCCTGCAGGCGTGCTTTTTGGAATATCTGCCATGGTTGCGGCATAATGATATTTGAGTGACGCAATACCCATGCAATTGGGCCCAGCGATTGCCATATTCTCCGTCTTGGCAAGCGCGATGAGCTCATCCTGACGGGCTCGGCCTTCATCACTGGCTGCATCAGCAAAGCCCTCCGAGACCACAAGAGCGCTCTTGATGCCAGCGGCAGACGCCTCTTTGATAATCTTAAGGACGCCCTCTGCCGGAACGGCAATGATCACGCAATCTGGTGCTTGCGGAAGTTCAGAAAAACTTCGGTAACATTTGCGACCGCCAATTTCCTCGGCGGTCGCGTGAATGGGCCAGACAAAGCCGGTAAATCCAAACAAGCCTGCCGATTGCATCATTTTCGCACCCGAGCCCCCGCCTTTGGCGGAGACTCCAACAAGTGCGATAGATTGAGGCTTCAACAAAGCTTCAATCGGCAATTTTGTTTTGACTATGCTCATCCGGAACCTGTTACTTTTGATCAGTCGATAATGCGGAATTTGGGAATGGTGAATCCCTCATTGGGATGATCTTCATAAACAACCTCAACCTTCTGGCCGATGTCGTAAATGTTTTTGGGGCGGCGATCTCCAATCAAGGTGCTGGAGACAAGCGGACCCTCATCGAGCTCGATCAAAGCATAATAATAAGGCAGCTCTTCCTTAAAGCCGGGATTGAAGGCTGTGTGATGAATGTTAAAGGCATAGATCTTACCTGTGCCCTTGGCTTCAACCCAATCCATATTGGACGCAAAGGGCTCATTGTCATGGTTCTGACAATAGGCCTTGGGCCAATAGCTTGTTCCGCAGGTCTTGCATTTCCAGACAAGGAATTTGTGTTCCTTCAGCCCCGCCCAGAATTCAGCATTGTCATGATCAATTGAAGGACGTGGTTTTTTCCATTCAGTCGTAATGGTGATGACGTTTGATTGGCTCACGGCTGGCTCCCGAGAATAGTGCAGGTATGGATCGAGCACATGCCGGGCGAAACCAATTCGCCGCCGTGCCCAGTGGTCATAACGATTTCACAATCTTTGATCTGGCGCTGTCCGGCCTGGCCGCGCACTTGACGAACCGATTCTGCCAGACCTGTCAGATCACCCAAATGATAGCAGGACAATAGGCCGCCACTTGTGTTGATCGGAATGGTGCCACCCGGCGCCATATTTCCTGCAGCAACAAAAGCGCCGCCTTCACCCTTTTTGCAGAAGCCATAATCTTCGATCTGGAAAAGAACTTCGGCTGTGAAGCAATCATAGAATTGCGCACAATCAATATCCTTGAGTTCAATTCCAGCCTGTCCGAAGGCCTGTTTTTTAGCGGGCTCAACAGCCATATGGGTGAAATTCTTCTTATCCCACCACACTGTGGAGGAGACTTCCCCAAAGCCCTGACCCAGAACATAGACAGCCTTGGATTTGAGATCTTTGGCGCGCTCTGCTGTTGTCAAAATGAAAGCAACAGCGCCGTCAGAGACAAGGCTCATATCCAGAATGTGATAGGGCTCAGCCAGAAGCGGTGAGTTTTGGTGATCTTCAATCGTCATCGGGCGACCATACATTTTGGCTTCCGGATTGAGATTTGCCCATTGACGCTGCGAAACAGCAATGGCGCCCAATTGCTCACTGGTTGTGCCATAGACAGCCATGTGACGCGCAGCCATCCAGCTGTGATGGCTGACGGCAACAGAATCGCCAACGAATTTGCCCCAATAGCCGCGCTTTTCAGAATGGGCCATGCCGCGATAGCCCTTCTTCTTGCTCTCTTGCGCTTGCGACCAATCGGTCACCGCACCCATCAGACAGACATAGTCTGAGATGCCGCGATCAATGAAGGACATCGCAGTTGCCATGCCAAGACCAGCGAGCGCACCACCGCGACCGTTGATATAGTAATAATTATTATTGAGGCCGAGCACGCGCGTGAAAGCGTCGGAATAAGATGCGCGATCACCGCCACCGCCTGAGCGACGCAAATCAACAGCCCCCGTAATATCTTTGCGGGTCAGGCCAGCGTCTTCAATCGCAAGACGGGCAGCTTCTGCCGCAATCATGCGTTCTGAGCGGTCAGGCTGAGCGCCGGCGACAACGCCTAGCCCGACAATGGCATATTTGCCAGATGATGGATGTTTGGGCACGATGAACAATCTCCTTCGCTTCTACTTAGGGTGAAAGGTAATCTGTCAGTCTCAACTTTTTTTGACAGGCCGGACGCCCGAACCATTGCCTTTAGGCAAATGCAGAAATCCGTTTTCAATCTCGATGCCCTCAAAGGGATCATCGA
>CAIVAX010000563.1 GCA_903903935.1 uncultured Hyphomicrobiales bacterium
CCAAAATTGAGATTGTCGGTCAGTGCCAATGGCAATGCACCTACAGCGGTTAGATTTCTCCAAGCTTCCGCGACAGCCTGTTTGCCGCCCTCAAAGGGATCGGCTTCGCAATAGCGCTGCGTGACATCTGTGCAGAGCGCGAGACCTTTGGGGCCATTCTCAATTCGCACGATTGCAGCATCGCCGCCGGGCTTTTGAATCGTATTGCCTAAAATCAAATGGTCATATTGTTCCCAGATCCAGCGTTTCGAGCATTGGTCGGGTGTGCTCAAGAGCTTAAGCAATGCTGCTGAATGGGACATGGGCGGATGAATATCTGCAGCCTGAATCTGAGCCAGTGCTGGCGGGGCAACCCAAGGCCTATCGTAAAGCGGCGCCTCATCCCCCAATTCCTTAATGGGCAGATCGGCTTTGATTTCACCCTTGTGCTTAACGATAAATCGAAGTGTATCTGTTGTCTTGCCGATGACGGCAAAATCCAGACCCCATTTTTGGAAGATGGCTTTGGCTTCAGCTTCGCGACTGGGATCGAGAACCATCAACATGCGCTCCTGACTTTCGGAGAGCATCATTTCATAGGCTGTCATCCCAGCTTCGCGGCAAGGCACATTATCAAGATTGAGTTCAATGCCCAAATCGCCCTTTGCACCCATTTCAACAGCAGAACAGGTGAGGCCGGCGGCCCCCATGTCTTGAATGGCGATCACACATCCTTTGTGCATGATTTCAAGACAGGCTTCGAGCAATAGCTTCTCAGAGAAAGGATCACCCACTTGAACGGTGGGGCGCTTTTCTTCACTTTTATCGTCGAATTCGGCAGACGCCATTGAAGCGCCATGAATACCATCGCGTCCGGTCTTTGAACCTAAATAAACGATCGGCAATCCAACGCCTGTAGCTTTGGCGTAGAAAATTTCATTCTGATTGGCGAGGCCAACGGCCATTGCATTGACGAGAATATTGCCATCATAGCGCGTGTGAAAATTCACCGAGCCGCCGACGGTTGGAACACCAAATGAATTTCCATAGCCACCTATGCCAGCCACAACACCCGACACCAAATGACGTGTGCGGGGATGGTCAGGAGAGCCAAAACGCAACAGATTAAGGCATGCAATTGGCCGTGCGCCCATTGTGAAGACATCGCGCAGGATACCGCCAACACCTGTTGTTGCACCTTGATAGGGCTCAATAAACGAGGGGTGATTATGGCTTTCCATTTTGAAAATGCAGGCTTGGCCATCGCCAATATCAATAACACCGGCATTTTCACCCGGCCCTTGGATGACCCAGGGGGCAGAGGTTGGCAAGGATTTGAGATGTAAGCGCGATGATTTGTAGGAACAATGTTCGTTCCACATCGCAGAAAATATACCAAGCTCCGTATAGCTTGGTTCGCGTCCGATTAATTGCAGGATGCGCTGATATTCATCGGGCTTGAGCCCATGGTCGGCGATCAGTTCAGGCGTGATTTTGGGTTCAGTGTGACTCACGGAGACTCTCGATCAGGCGGCGCTTTTGAAGTGAGCAAGGCTATCGAACATGCCGCGACCATCTGTGCCACCAACCAGGGACTCGATCAGATTTTCAGGATGCGGCATGAGGCCAAGGACATTGAATTTCTCAGAATAGATTCCAGCTATATGATTGATCGAGCCATTGGGATTGGATTGAGCGTTCATCTGTCCCAGGGCATCACAATAGCGAAAGGCAATGCGCCCATTTCCTTCCAGCAGATTGATTGTATTTTGATCAGCCACATAATTGCCCTCACCATGGGCAATGGCAACTTCAATGATCTGCTGGTTCTGATAGGCACTGGTGAAGGGCGTTGAATTGGTCTCAACCCGCAAATGCTGCATGCGACAGACGAAACGCAAATGTGTGTTGCGCATCAGCACGCCTGGCAAAAGACCCGATTCCACCAAGATCTGGAAGCCATTGCAAATGCCCAGCACAAGACCACCGCGCGCTGCATGAGCGCGCACAGCTGTCATGATTTTAGCGCGGGCGGCAATCGCACCGCATCTCAAATAATCGCCATAGCTAAAACCACCGGGCAAAACGACAAGGTCTGTGCCTTGGGGCAGCTCTTCGTCGGAGTGCCAAATAATCTGAGGCTCGTGACCCGTTGCTTGATGAAGGGCGCGGGCAACATCACCTTCACGATTGGAGCCAGGGAACAGGATTACGGCTGCTTTCATAACGGATCCTGTCAGAGCAATTCGATCTGATAATTTTCGACAACTGTATTGGCCAGAAGTTTCTCACAAGCCATTTTCAGCTTTGTTTCCGCTTCCGACTTATTTGCAGCTGCAATTTCAATATCGAAGACTTTGCCCTGCCGCACGCCCAGCACATCTGACACATCCAGAGACTTGAGTGCGCCTTCTATCGCTTTGCCTTGCGGATCTAACACGCCTGATTTTAGAGTGACAATGATACGCGCTTTCATCCTGTCCCCGAACATTATGTAATCAGACCAAACGAGCCTGATGGATTTATGGATAGGCCAAAGCCCTTCACTGCACGAGCTTAGGACCGCCTGTGCGCGGAGGCTCATTATCCTGCAGAATGCCCAGACGCCGGGCAACTTCCGTATAGGCCTCAATAAGACCGCCCATATCGCGACGGAAGCGATCCTTATCCATTTTATCGTTTGATTTGACGTCCCACAGACGACATGAATCTGGCGAGATTTCATCAGCGACGACAATTCGCATCATCTCGCCTTCCCAAAGCCGACCACATTCTATTTTGAAATCAACAAGACGAATACCAACGCCCAGAAACAGTCCGGAGAGAAAGTCATTCACGCGAATAGCTAGAGCCATAATATCATCGATTTCTTGCGGATTAGCCCAGCCAAAAGCGGTGATATGTTCTTCCGAGACCATAGGATCATTGAGCGCATCATTCTTGTAATAGAACTCGATGATGGAGCGGGGAAGCTGCGTGCCTTCCTCAAGGCCCAAGCGCTGCGACAAAGATCCGGCAGCCACATTGCGGACAACGACTTCGAGCGGGATAATTTCCACTTCTCTGATCAATTGCTCACGCATGTTCAGGCGACGAATGAAATGGGTGGGAACGCCAATAGCATTCAGATTCTGGAAAACAAATTCTGATATCCGATTGTTGAGGACGCCCTTGCCATCAATGACGTCGCGCTTCTTGGCATTGAATGCCGTCGCATCGTCCTTGAAATGCTGAATCAATGTGCCAGGCTCGGGGCCCTCATAAAGGACCTTGGCTTTGCCTTCGTAAATGCGACGACGGCGGTTCATGAGTGTCAACCGTGGCTTGAGTAAGGGTCTAACGGCGTTTAGGTTCTAATTCGTCTTCCACCATTGAGCGCGCAAACTGTATTTTAGCCAAGGCAGAAAATGGGAATCAGAGCCTAAAAACCACAATTCAACTACATGGGTAGCCGATCAAGGGCTTGGATACAACGAAA
>CAIVAX010000564.1 GCA_903903935.1 uncultured Hyphomicrobiales bacterium
AGATGTGCAATGGTCAAAGTGAATTCAGAGGGCAGGCTATGAGCATTGGACAGAGCAAGCCGAGCGCCGCCTTCACTCATATTGCGGATGAGACAGCGAATTTTTTCATCGCCATCAATAAAGCCCGCAACGGCGCGCTGAAGTGCTTTAGCACGTATATTGCGGCGTTGATCTTGCATTGGCAACACACTTTATCACAGAATACTCAAGCCTTAATCCTAAGTCAGAAGAATTGATAAAAAACAAACTTTCACACAGGACGAAGGCCTGAGCGCTGAGGATGTGACAGATCTAAAATTGCAGAAGCTCTTGCAAAAAAAAAAGGCTGAAATGCAAAAGTTGATGTTCGCCTCATCGCGGCATTGGATAAAAGTCAAAACACGCTTAACAAACCCCTAGCTAATCAAGCCTGTCAGGGGAGCCAGCGCGGCCGAATTTGGAAAGACTTTATCGCCCAGCACATGGGCTGACAGCCCCAAATGCTCCACCATAATCCCTTTAAGCACAGCGCGCAGATCTGTAGTTGGTTTGAGATCGCGCTTTTCAAACAATTGCTCTTCTTTAAGGCCGGGCCAATCTGCAATCACGCGCCCCCCTTTGAGAGCACCGCCAGCTAAAAAGGCGACCGTGCCTGTGCCATGATCCGTGCCGATCGTGCCATTAATGCGCGCGGTGCGGCCAAATTCGGTGACAACCACAATCACGGTTTGCGCCCATTTGGGTCCGAGCGTTTTTTCAAATTCTTGTATCGCGTCATCAAGCCCGCCGAGCAATTGCGCCAGACGCCCCGTGCCACCGCCCTCATTGGCATGAGTATCCCAGCCATCGAAGGCCAGCGCGCCCATGCGTGGACCATCATCGGCCGCTAATAATTTAGCAGCGCCCTGCGCAATCAGCCGCATCATCTGAACGCCGCCACCGCCGGGCTTGAGATCGCCCATATCGCGCGCCACTATTTTCTCTATTCCCAGCCCCTGCGCCAATGCCTGCCCGAGAACAGGATCGCGTTGAGCATATAGATCAAGCAGGCGCTGCGCGACATCATCACTGGCGCTGGCCATGCCACTGGGAACCCAGCCCGTCACAGGCGCTGGGCCACGCATGATCAAAGGAGTCACCGAGCCAACCGCAAGTCCACTGCGCTGGGGATTCACCTTATCGCCCTTAGGCAAAGCTTGCAGCATGCGGTTCATCCAGCCCGAGCTCACCAGACCTTTATCCGGCATGCCACTCTCCAACACATCCTGACCATCAAAATGCGAACGCTCGCGATAGGGCGTGGCGACAGCATGCACAATCGCCGCCTGTTTGGCCTGATAGAGCTTGGCGAAATGTTTCATCGCCGGATTGAGACCAAAGAAGGAACCCAAAGGCAGCGCGGCATTCGCGCCATCGCGACTCAAAGCGATAGCACCATGCAAGCTGGCATAAGAAGGATCCCCCAAAGGGGCGACGGCCGATAAGCCATCCAGCGCGCCGCGCAGAATAATGGTGATAAAGCGCGGATCACGACCCTGTGCGGCTTGTGCAAATTTTGGCAGATAGGACCAGGAAAACAGCGCGCCCGCTCCCGCCAAAGCAGAGCG
>CAIVAX010000565.1 GCA_903903935.1 uncultured Hyphomicrobiales bacterium
CTCAAGCTGCCCAAAATGCGCTGATCAAGTTTGTTCTCATGCAGCAAGGGCAGCAGAAGCAATTCGAGATTGATCTGCCGGTCATAAGGCGCATGTCCCCGAACCCCTGCGATCAGGGGAACGCCATCTTCGCTAATCCATTCAATTGCTGACTTAATTTCCGGTCGTGCGGTCAATGTAAACAAATGGGTAAAGGGATAGCCTTTGAGCTCGCGGATAAACAGACTATTGGTCCGGCTGCCAACGAGGCGAAAGGGCAGGCTTTTCCAATGATCAACCTGCAATATAAAAGTATCGGAGAGAATCCCCGATATTTTGTGCGGATCAAGCCTTGCGCGATCTGGCGCCAAAGCCGAACCACGCAAGGCATTCCAATAATCGTACAAATGGTGTGAGCTTGTCTGACGCATGGGCTACTCCTGTCCTGAGCTGAGACGCTTATGTTCTGTTGTGATCAATCCCTCGGCTGGAATGGATCTTCTCAGCCTGCAAAGCCAAAAGCGTGCCATTGCAAGGGACCGTGATGTGACAGGTTAATTTTGTCTGAGGCTGACCATTGCAATTTGATGCTGCGCGCACATGCTCCATCTACCGCGTTCAAAGACAGCCTTGTGAAATGGGCCCAAACACAGCTCGCAGATAGGAATTGTTTACGCGCAGAGCCAATCTTGTGTGTGTGAACAGTCACTCGAACGCGTGTTAGGAATGTCCATGTCCAGTCTGACTTTAGATCGTCCCAGTGTTGTCACTACCAATGTGAATGAGAGCAAACTTGCTTTGCGCTTTGTGCTGGGCCTGTGTCCCGCGCTCATGTTGATGGGCGCTTGGGGTGACTATGCCCGCTCGGTGATGATCGGCGATGAGCTCACACCCGAAATCGCACAAACCGCTGCACGTGCTTTGAAGGCAGGCCCCAATTCCTATGCCTCATTCGGGCAGGATTTATCCGCGCGCTTGTCGGCTCGCTCAGATCTAACCTCAGTTGATGTGTCGATGACGGGGAGCAAATCCGAGCGAGTAACCGTGAATGTACAAGCACAGGTGCCTTCGATATTTCTCCCGCAGCTGGTTCCCTCTTATAATATTGAGCGCTCATCTTCGGCCTGTGTGTCCCAAAATTCCCTTGTTGAAGGCCCTGCCTGCTAATCAGCCCCTTGCATGCTCCTTTAAGGCGCGCCATGTAATGGGGGAGAGTTTAAGTCGGCGGGCGTCTTTTGAGGTCCCAGTCCGGATTTGATCGACTGGGGAGGGGTGTTTTTGCAAACGGATCCACGGCGCGAGCCCATCTTCAATCTTCCGCACGTCATTCTTTTCGTGATCGGATGTTTGGTTCTGATTCATGCCCTGCGTTATTACATTCTGACCGATGATCTCGATGATGAGGTCTTGGCCCTTCTGGCCTATGTCCCTGCGCGTCTGACTTTTCATTTTGATCCAGATCGCATCGCCGATGTGCTCTCTCATCTGCCGACACGCACGGGCGCGCTGGAGACAGCGCAGTTTTTTCTGGGTGATGGCAATCCGCGCTGGTGGACTCTGGTCACTTATTCTTTTCTTCATGCTGATTGGTCGCATGTGGGCATTAATTCGATCTGGCTGGCGGCCTTTGGTACCCCCGTGGCGTGGCGCATTGGCGCCTTTCGCTTCATCCTCTTTTTTATATTCACCGCAATCGCCGGGGCGCTGAGCCATAGCGCGGTTCACCTTGATGATTTTACGCCGATGATTGGCGCCTCGGCGGCTGTCTCGGCAGCAATGGGCGCGTCAATTCGCTTCATCTTCACCCCCGGCGGACCTTTGAGTTTGCGCCCCTCAGGTGAGTTTGATGAAGACGAGCTGCAGTCTGCGCGCGCCAATCCTTCTCCGCTTTTGCCCTTAACTGTCTTATTGCAAGAGCCGCGTGTCGTGCTGTTCATCTTGGTGTGGCTGATTGTGAATCTCGCCTTTGGCCTGCTCTCGGGTCCGTTGAACATCACCAATGGCACAATTGCTTGGGAAGCCCATACAGGTGGATTTCTCGCTGGGCTCTTGTTCTTTCCCTGGTTTGATCGATCGCCGCGCCGCGTGAATGTTCAAGCCTGATTGAAGATGCCTGATCAGCTGATGTGAGGGCTGTTAATCTGCACTCATCTTGAGCTGCGGGCCTTGTCCCTCATTGACCACACTGCGATAGAAACAAGAGCGGCGGCCTGTGTGGCAGGCCCCGCCATCTCCGCCCGTTTGAACTGAAATGAGAATGGCGTCTTGATCGCAGTCCACGCGAATGTCGACAATGCTCTGCACTTGTCCTGATGTATCGCCCTTGCGCCAGAGGCTTTGGCGCGAGCGCGACCAATAATGGGCAATGCCGGTCTCAAGGCTAAGGGAAAGCGCCTCTGCATTCATATAAGCGACCATGAGAATATCTTTGCTCTGCGCATCGCAGGTGATGCACACGATCAATCCATCCGCATCAAATTTGGGGGCAAAATTGGTGCCCTCCTCAATTTCGGCTTTGGCGCCTCTGAGGGCGAAGGCAAAGGGATTGCTCATAGAAGTTGCACTTTCACAAGGGGTCGCGCTCAGGCGACATTTTTCTGGGCATAGCCAAGCTGATGATTGAGATCCTCGATCACGGTTTTAGCCGCCTCAGAGATCACTGTACCGGGCGGGAAGATCGCTTTAGCCCCAGCTTTGTACACAGCCTCATAATCTTGCGGCGGAATAACCCCGCCCACGACAATCAGAATATCGGAACGCCCTAAAGAATCCAGCGCTTTACGCAATTCCGGCACCAGCGTGAGATGGCCGGCGGCGAGCGAACTTATCCCCACCACATGCACAGACTTATCCACAGCCAGCTGGGCGGCTTCTTCGGGCGTTGCGAAGAGCGGGCCGATTTCGACATCAAAGCCCAGATCGCCAAAGGCGGAGGCAATCACCTTCTGGCCACGGTCATGGCCATCTTGCCCCACTTTGGCGATGAGAATTTTGGGACGCCGACCATCATTCTCTTCAAAGGCGCGGGCCATATCCTCAACCTGAAGTAGGGCAGGGGTCTTGTTGCCCGCCTCGCCCTTATAGACCCCGGTGATCGAGCGAATCTCCGCCTTATGGCGGCCAAAGACGACTTCGAGCGCTTGCGTGATTTCACCCACACTGGCTTTGGCCCGCGCTGCGTCAATGGAGAGGGCCAAGAGATTGGCGCCCGAGCGAGCGCCCGCCGTCAGCGCGGCGAGCGCTGCTTGTGTGCGCGCCTCATCGCGCTCGGCACGTAGGCGGGTGAGTTTTTCAATCTGCTGCGCCCGCACCAGCGCATTCTCAACTTTCAGCACATCAATCTGCGCTTCGGCGAGCGGGCGATATTTATTGACGCCCACCACAGTCTGGCGGTCTGTATCAATGCGCGCTTGTGTCTTGGCGGCGGCTTCTTCAATGCGCAATTTCGGAATGCCCGCATCAATGGCCTTGGCCATGCCGCCCAAAGCTTCGACCTCGCGAATATGTGCCATTGCCTTTTTGGCCAATTCGCCTGTCAGCCGCTCGACATAATAAGAGCCGCCCCAGGGATCTATGATGCGCGGCGTGCCGCTTTCCTGTTGCAGGAATAATTGCGTATTGCGGGCAATGCGCGCCGAAAAATCAGTTGGCAGCGCCAGCGCTTCATCCAGCGCATTGGTATGCAGAGATTGCGTATGGCCCTGCGTGGCGGCCATCGCTTCAATCTGTGTGCGGATAACATTGTTGAACACATCTTGCGCGGTCAGCGACCAGCCGGAGGTTTGCGAATGCGTGCGCAGCGGCAGTGATTTCTCCGATTGCGGGTTGAATTGCTTGACCAGCGAGGCCCAGAGCAGACGCGCCGCACGCAGCTTGGCGACCTCCATAAAGAAATTCATGCCAATCGCCCAGAAGAAGGACAGGCGCGGGGCAAATTGATCCACCGTCAAACCCGCCGCCAATCCGGTGCGAATATATTCCACGCCATCAGCCAAAGTATAAGCAAGCTCGAGATCCTGCGTCGCGCCCGCTTCCTGCATGTGATAGCCGGAGATCGAGATCGAATTGAACTTGGGCATATGCTGTGAGGTGAAAGCAAAAATATCCGAAATGATCCGCATCGAATCCTTCGGCGGATAGATATAGGTATTGCGAACCATAAACTCTTTGAGAATGTCGTTTTGGATCGTGCCCGAGAGCTTGTCCATCGACACGCCCTGTTCTTCGGCCGCAACAATGTAAAGAGCCAGAACAGGCAGCACCGCACCATTCATCGTCATCGACACGCTCATTTGATCGAGCGGTATGCCGGAAAATAAAGTGCGCATGTCATAGATGGAATCAATGGCCACACCTGCCATGCCCACATCGCCCGCCACACGCGGATGATCTGAATCATAGCCGCGATGTGTGGCCAGATCGAAAGCAACCGACAGGCCCTTTTGACCCGCCGCCAGATTGCGCCGGTAAAAGGCATTGGAATCCTCTGCCGTCGAAAAGCCCGCATATTGCCGCACGGTCCAAGGTTGATTGACATACATGGTTGGATAAGGCCCGCGCACATAGGGCGCTAAACCCGGATAGGAATCGACAAAATCAAGCCCCGCCAAATCTACGGGCCGATAGATCGGCTGAATCGCAATGCCCTCTGGTGTGAGCCAGCTTTCTTGTCCGGCTTGACCAATGTCTGTTCCAACCGGCGCAAAAGTGAGGGTTGAGAAATCAGCAATGCGACTCTTGGTTTGATGGGTCATGGCGCACCCTTGGTCTGATCAGCCTCAATGAGGGAGAAAGTTTTGGTCAGAATGGCCAGCACATCCATTCCAGCAAAGATAAACTCGTCAACGCCCGCTTGCCGCAGCGCCGCCTCCAATTCGCCTGGGCGACCGGCAAGGAAAATATGCTTTGCACCGGCCTGTTTAAGCGCATGCGCTATGTCAGCCGCCTGTTCGCTATAGAGCGCATCAGACGAGCACACACAGACAAGGTCTGTGCCCGAGGCTTTGAAAGCATCGACGCAAGCCGCAACATTGGCAAAGCCATCATTGGAGAGTGTGGCAATGCCGCCCGCCTCAAAAAGATTTTTGGCAAACATGGCGCGCGCACTAAAGGCCGCAACGGGTCCCAGATTGGCCAGAAACATGCGTGCGGGGGGCTGCGCTGCAAGGCCTTTGACGCGCAAGACTTCAAAGGGCGCAGATTGACGCTGCGGCACAAGCAGATTGTCCGAATGTGTCGACACGTCTTGGTTATCTTGTCGCGCGCGCAAAACCTCGAGCGGTCGCTCGAAAATATCAGGAAATTCGCTCACTCCGGTCAGCGGCACTTTGCGCCGTGCAATCTGCCGGGCGCGCTCAGTCTGCACAGCGTGAATTTGTTTTTGGAACGCGCCTGTCTCCAGTGCGCGGATCATGCCGCCCGCCTGTTCGATCGCTTGCAGGCCCGCCCATGCGCGCAGGCATAAGTCATCTGTCAGTGCTTCAATACCACCAGCCCCTGCGGCTGGATCACTGACCACGCCCAAATGCGACTCTTCAATCAGCACCAATTGTGTATTGCGGGCAATGCGGCGGGCAAACTCATCAGGCAGTCCCAGCGCCTGTGTCAAAGGCAGCACGCAAATGGAATCCGCGCCGCCAAGTCCAGCGGCAAAACACGCCATCGTCCCACGCAGAATATTCACCCAAGGATCAATGCGCGAAGTCATACGCCAAGCCGTTTCAACATGCAGACGCAAGGGCGCTGGCTCAAGCCCGCAGGCCTGTTCAATGCGCGCCCACAGCCGACGCAAGGCCCGCGTCTTCGACAGGGTGAGAAATTGATCGGCATCGGCCGCCATGCGAAAGCCAATCAGCTGGCGCGCGCGCTCAATCGGCACGCCCTCTGCTTCCAAAGCACGCAAATAAGCAATCGCGCTGGCAATCATAAAGCTCAGCTCTTGTGCCTCACTGCCGCCAGCGGCATGCACAATGCGCCCATCAACACCCAGCACGGGGCCTTTAAAGCCAGCCTCCCAACACGCTTGTGCAAAAGCGATGATGGGTGCGAGTTCTGGCGTCTGTCCGCAAAAGGCCAAGTGGCCGATGGGATCAAGACCAAAACCAATATCGGTTGCGCTAGCCGGAATGGCCTGTGGCACAAGCCAATCTGTGAGGCCTTGCGCAATTTCGAGCCCCTGCGGGCCAAGATCCAATTCAACACGAATATCCGCATCAAGGCGCACACGCTCGAGCAATTCGCTCCAAGTGCGGCTGCGGCCATTGGGCAGACCAAAGCCAAAGGCATTGGGCGCGTCAGCAAAGACGATTTGCAAACCCCTTGCGCCATTTTCTAGATCATTGAGTGCCGCTGTATTGGCATCCATCGCATCGACATGATCAATACGCGTGAGCGCCAGCCAAGGCCCCGGCGTTTGCCGCAAGGCTCTGGGTCTCTCTTCAGTCTGGCTGGCATAGAGCGGCTGAATGGCAATGCCATCAGAGGTTGTGCTGATCAGGCGCTCAAAGGGCGCGCCTTTGAGCACTTTATCCACCAGCAGGCGCCATTGATCCGCATTGGCTTTGGCAAAGCCAAGGTCTGTGGCGGGTGAAAGGGGCTCAGCTGCGGTCATCTGAAACTCATCAAAACTCATAGGTCACACTCTTGTGCCCTATGGAGGCGAGTTTAGCCACGCTCCCTTTGTCGTAGAAGCAAAATCGCAGCCTTAGGCCAAAGGTGAGTGTCAGATAAATTGGCTCAGGCCCGGTATGGAGCCGGCAATCTCACCCATCAGATCCTCGCCTGCCTTTTCCCGACCTGCGGCAAATAATTCCCGCCCGACGATTTGCATCTCATTCATGCCAAGGCCAAGCCCGGTGAGCTTGCCGGCTAGGCCCATCAACCCGCCCCCACCCAACATGCTAAATAGGCCGCTCATGGCCCCGCCGCCGCTTTGATCCGTATCTGCAGCCAGACGCGCGATCAAATCCGCCCCTCCGGGCATGGTATACAACAGCTGGGCGACAGCCTCCTTGGGGCCCTCCGTATGCAAAAAGAGCAACACTTCGCCGATGGATTGTTCAGAAACTTCTGGGCTCAAGCCAGCAGCTTGGGAAATTCGGGTAATCAATTCGTCCATCTTATCCTCATCTCACATTCCAGCTCATCTGGCGCCAGATTGGCCGGTACAGGCGTGTCATCTCTTTCTTCTCTGTCTAACCCCTCTGGCGCTGCTTTCCAAGCCGCGGCTCACGCGGGCTTAAAATTGACCGGTCTGGTCTGCGAGCTTGACGGGTGACAAGCAAACAGGCTTGGCCCTATACTCACGCATCTGATTTTATATTTAGGAATTGCCATGGTTGAAGATCCGCGCAATCGCCCCGGCCATATTCTGGTGGGCAAAAGCACAGCCTATCAATATCTCACGCTCGCGCTGGGCAATCGTCATGGCTTGATCACCGGGGCCACTGGAACGGGCAAAACCGTCAGCCTGCAAGTTTTAGCTGAGGGCTTTTCTAATGCGGGCACAGCCGTATTCGCGGCTGATATTAAGGGCGATCTGGCAGGCCTTGCCATGGCGGGCGAAGGCAAGCCGCCTTTAGTCCAAAGAGCCAAAGACATTGGCCTTGATTATGTGCCCGATCGGTTTCCCGTTGTCTTTTGGGATGTGTTTGGCGAACAGGGCCATCCCATCCGCGCCAGCCTGTCCGAAATGGGGCCCTTGCTGGTCTCTCGTCTGCTTGAACTCAATGACACGCAAGAGGGTGTGCTCAACATTGCCTTTCGCATTGCCGATGAGCAGGGCCTGCTCTTGCTGGATCTCAAAGATCTACGCGCCTTGCTCAGCTATCTCTCCGATCACGCCAGCGAGCTGACAACCAAATATGGCAATATCGCACCTGCCACCATTGGCACTATTCAGCGGCAATTATTGGTGCTCGAAAATCAAGGCGCACTGAAGTTTTTTGGCGAGCCTGCGCTCGATATTCAAGACTTCATCCGCACTGATCGCGATGGGCGCGGCATGGTCAATATATTGGCCGCCGACAAACTCATGCGCTCGCCGCGCCTCTATGCCACCTTTTTGCTGTGGATGTTGTCGGAACTATTCGAGACCTTGCCGGAGGTTGGTGATCTCGAACAACCCAAGCTTGTCTTCTTCTTTGATGAAGCACATCTCTTATTCGACAATGCGCCCAAATCTCTGATGACGGCGATTGAACAAGTCGTGCGTCTCATTCGCTCCAAAGGCGTGGGTGTTTATTTCGTGACACAAAATCCGCTTGATGTGCCCGATGTTGTGCTGGGTCAATTGGGCAATCGCGTCCAACATGCCTTGCGGGCATTCACCCCGCGCGATCAAAAGGCAGTGAAAGCCGCAGCCGATACATTCCGCCCCAATCCGCAATTTGAAACAGCGACACTCATCACGCAATTGGGCGTTGGCGAGGCGCTGGTCTCGATGCTGGAGGGCAAGGGCACACCACAAATTGTGGAGCGCACTTTGATTGCTCCGCCAGGCTCACGGGTTGGCCCCTTAAGCCCGCAAGAGCGCAGCAGCATTGTGGCTGACAGTTCTTTGCGCGGCAAATATGACACCGAAATTGATCGTGAATCGGCGTTCGAGATTTTAGGCCAAAGGAATAGCGCTGACAGAGGCCGCATTGTCCCATCCTCACCTGCGCCTGGAAGCGGGGCGCAACCTGCTCAATCAGAGGGGGGGCTTTTGGAAGGCTTGGGTCATATCTTTGGAGATTCAACGAGCGCCTCGAATGCCAAAGGGCGTCAGCGCATGTCGACGGGAGAATCCATCCTGCGTTCTGTTGCGCAATCGGCTGCCCGTTCGGTTGGCACACAAATCACGCGGGCGATTTTGCGCGGTGTTTTGGGTGGTCTGACGGGGCGTTGAGCAGGGCGCGCTTTCACGCTAGCCTTGATAATCATGACACAGATTGATTCCATTCTTCACGCCATTGACGCCAACCAGCAAGCGGCGCTTGCGCGCCTCTTTGCGCTATTGTCCATTCCCTCTGTCTCGACCGACCCTGCCTATAAGGGCGAGTGCCAAAGAGCTGGACAATGGCTCGTCGATGATCTCAACCAGATTGGCTTTGAAGCCAGCCTGCGCCCAACCAAAGGTCATCCCATGGTGGTGGCCCATGCGCGCTCGCAAAATGCGCAAGCGCCGCATGTGCTCTTTTACGGGCATTATGATGTGCAACCTGCCGACCCGCTTGAGCTGTGGCAGACGGATCCCTTTGCCCCCAGACTTGTCGAGACACCAACGGGCCAGCAGATCATCGCGCGCGGCGCTTCGGATGATAAGGGCCAGCTCATGCTGTTTGTCGAAGCCTGCCGCGCCTTTATGGCGCAGGGCGGTCTGCCCTGTCATGTCACCATTCTCTTTGAGGGCGAAGAAGAATGCGGCTCTCCTTCGCTGCCTGATTTTCTCGCCGCCCATCAGCAAGAATTGCACGCCGATCTTGCCTTGGTCTGCGATACAAATATGTGGGATCGCCACACGCCCGCCATTACGGCCATGCTGCGGGGCCTTGTTTATGAAGAGGTGATCGTGCATGCCGCCTCGCGCGATTTGCATTCGGGCATGTTTGGTGGCCCAGCCGCCAATCCTATTCGTATTTTGTCAAACATCATTGCGGGCCTGCATGATGATCAAGGCCGCGTCACTCTGCCGGGCTTTTATGAGGGCGTAGGAGAATTGCCAGCAGAGATTGCCGCGCAATGGCGCAATCTGCCCTTTGATGACAAAGCCTTTCTCGCCGATGTGGGGTTGCATCGCCCCGCTGGTGAGGCGGATCGCACTGTCTTGGAACAAATCTGGTCACGGCCAACTTGCGAGCCCAATGGCATTGTGGGCGGCTATATAGGTGAAGGCGCCAAAACTGTTCTGCCCGCCAAAGCCAGCGCCAAAATTTCATTTCGCCTTGTGGGGCAGCAGGATCCGCA
>CAIVAX010000566.1 GCA_903903935.1 uncultured Hyphomicrobiales bacterium
CTTTGATGATCTGGCCAGCCAAGATATGGCTGAGGATCAGGCTGAGACTGAAGCTGTGGCCGAGGGGGAAGCTCACTTTGAAGACAAGAGCCAAGCGGCCTAATCAAAATTTTGGCGCTTTTCAGTTTGTAATCGGATAAGACAGCCCCAAATTGTCTTAATTCTAATTCCTTGCCCCAATATGTGAGGTCACCAATGGTGTCGATGTCGCGTCCTTTTGCTCTGCTCTCTGGTCTGTTGATCAGCTCTTCCTTGATCTTGTCGCAGCCTGTGGCGGCGCAGCAAGCTGACTTCTTCAAAGGCAAGACGGTGAGCGTCTATATCGGTTTTGCTCCCGGTGGCGGTTATGACTATTACGGGCGGCTGGTGGCTCGCTATATTGGCAAGCATATCCCCGGTAATCCCAATGTCGTGGCGCAGAATATGCCGGGTGCTGGTAGCTTCACAGCGGCCAATTTCCTCTATTCGGCCGCTCCCAAGGATGGCACGGCCTTGGGTGTTGTGACCCAGACGATTGCGATTGAAGAGGCGCTCAAAACACCGGGCGCCAATTATAAATCAGCCAATTTCAATTGGATTGGTCGCGCCACCGCCATTCTCGAGGTTACTTTGACCGGTGAGAAGGCCAAGGCCACCACTATGGAGCTGACCAAGACCAATGAGACGCCTGTGGCCGGCACGGGATCGGGCTCGCCCTCGGAGGGCTTTCCACGGCTGATGAACGCTCTTTATGGCAGCAAATTCAAAGTGATCACAGGCTATCAGGGGTCCAATGACGGCATGTTTGCCATGGAAAAGGCAGAAGTCGATGGGGCGCTGACCTCTTGGAATACGCTCAAGCGGACCCGCAGCGAGCCTTTGAAGGCTGGTAAAATCCATGTGCTCGTTCAATATGGGCTCACGCGCCATCCTGATCTGGCCGATGTGCCAGCTGTGGTTGAGCTGGGCTCAACCAAGGAAGCCAAGGACATTTTGACGTTCTACGCCAGCGGTGCGGCTGTCGGTCGCTCGGTTTTTGCGCCTCCTGGCGTGCCGACTGATCGGGTTCAAATGCTGCGCAAGGCTTTTGACGCTATGCTCAAAGACCCAGAGTTTTTGGCTGAAATCGACAAGCTCGAAGTCGAATTTGACCCAGCTTCGGGTGAGGAGATGCAAAAGTTGATTTCCGATGTGGCTAATGTCTCGCCTGATACGGTCAAGCGCATGCAGGAGATCCTGCAGGTTAAGTAATGGCTTCACCGGCTCGGGCTGGCTAATTCGCTTATCAGCCTTGTCTTTGCCATCTGTGTTGCTTAGGGTCTGTTGCAAAGCGTGTCCCGCGACATCGCGCATGCGGAGGTGTTTACAATGGGTGGTTTTTCAATCTGGCACTGGCTGATCGTCGGCGTTGTCGTTCTGCTCGTCTTTGGTGGCAAGGGCAAGATTTCCGACATTATGGGCGATTTTGCCAAGGGCATTAAATCCTTCAAAAAAGGCCTTGCGGATGATGAGGACAAGACAGCTCCCCCAGCTGCCTCTGAGCCAGCCAAGACCATTGAACAGGGCGCCCAGACTGCTGAAAAAGCACAGGAACCTCACAAGGTTGGCTGATCAGGCACTCCCAGCGGCTGTCTGAAGGATAGTGATAGATATCCATGTTTGATTTTGACGCGGGCAAGCTTCTCGTCATCGGGGTCGTCGCGTTGATCGTGATCGGCCCGAAGGAATTGCCGCGGGTTCTGCGCCAAGTTGGTCAGGCTATTGGCAAATTGCGCCGCATGGCTGCAGAGTTTCAGACTCAATTCATGGATGCGATGAAAGAGGCTGATCTCGAAGATTTGCGCAAAGAAGCTGCCAAGCTTGCCGAGGCTGGCAAGGTCAATGTTGATTTCAACCCCGTGGCAACGCTCAAATCTGACCTGACCTCGGCTCTGGAAGGTAAAAAAGACACATCTGGAGACAGCGCGGAGGATGCAGCAATTGCAGCCTCCTTGCGGGAAGATCCAGATGGCGTGTTCCTTCCCACCAATCAAGCGGCTTCTGCTGCCTTAGAAGTGCCTCAGCCAGAGCCTGCGCCAGAAGCCTCATTCCCGCAGATTGGCGAGCATGCGGTGCATGTGGCTGAGAGTCATTCAGTCTCTGAGTCTGTGCCTGCGAGCGCACCCGCATCCGCACCCGCACCCATCACTGCCAATGCCGACACTAAAACAGAGGGCAAGAAAGAAGGCGCGGCATGAGTCTGGGCATGAGTGATGGAGTCTGGGCATGAGTGATGGTAAATTGCCCGGGGAAGATGAAATCGAGGCCTCCAAAGCGCCTTTGATGGATCATCTGATTGAGTTGCGCTCACGCCTGATCAAGGCCGTGCTGTCTTTCATCGTGATGTTTGTCGTCTTCTTTTATTTTGCCAAAGAGATTTACAATTTTCTGGTCATTCCTTTTGAAATGGCAGCGGGCTCTGAGGCGCGGCTGATCTATACAGCGCCACAAGAATTCTTTTTCACGCAAATCAAAGTCTCTATGTTTGCCGCTGGCCTTGCCGCCTGTCCCATCATTCTGGGGCAGATCTATGCCTTTGTTGCGCCCGGTCTCTACAAGCATGAGCGCTATGCTTTTCTACCCTATCTGGTCGCAACGCCGTTTTTCTTCATTCTGGGTGCTTTGCTGGTCTTTTATCTGGTCATGCCCAATTTGCTGCATTTCTTTCTTGCCATGCAGCAATCCAAAGAACCCGGGCGCGCTCAGATCGAATTATTGCCGCGTGTGAGCGAATATCTCTCGCTGATTATGACTTTGATCTTTGCCTTTGGACTCGTGTTCCAAATGCCTGTCATTCTGACTTTGCTGGGTCGCATTGGCGTGATCGATTCAACCTTCCTGAAAGAGAAGCGGCGGTACGCGATTGTTCTGGTCTTCATCGTCTCGGCAGTTTTGACGCCTCCTGATGTCTTCTCGCAATTGGCTTTGGCGGTGCCGGGCATGTTGCTTTATGAGCTGTCAATTTTTGCTGTGGGCATCATCGAGAAAAAGCAGATTGAAGAGAGAGCCCGGCAGGAACAAGAGGGCTGATCCTTCTCTAGAGAACTTCCTCAGCGATGTTAGGGGCGCGAATGGTCCTGCGTGATTATCTCGTCGCCCTGTTGATCGCCCTTATTTGGGGCGTCAATTTCGTCATCATCAAATCTGGCGTGAGCGATGTGCCACCCTTGATGTTTGCGGCGTTGCGCTTTTTGTTTGTGAGTTTTCCCGCGATCTTTTTTCTTAAACCGCCCAAAGCAGCGGCGTGGATCATTGCAGCTTATGGCTTTGCGGTTGCCATCATGCAGTTCGGCTTTGTCTTCAGCGCCATTAGTCTTGGCATGCCTGCCGGTCTGACCTCTCTCATCGTGCAATCGCAAATGTTCTTCACCATTTTTCTGGCTTGGTTGGTGATGGGGGAGCGCCCGGGCCTGCAACAATTGTTCGGCGGATTGATTGCCTTTGCCGGCATTCTGGTCATTGCCAGCCAGAGGGAGAGTAGCGGCGGCTTGCTGCCCTTCCTTTTGGTCGTCTGCGGGGCCGCGTCTTGGGGGCTGGGCAATGTCATTGGCAAGCTGGCCGGGCGGGTCGATATGTTGGCCTTTACGGTCTGGTCCTCGCTGATTGCGCCTGTGCCTCTGCTGGCGCTGTCTTGGTATTTTGAAGGGGCATGGGCTTATGAGGCCGTTCTGGCATCGGGATTGAGCTTTTGGTTGGCGGTGGCCTATCTTGCCTATCTGGGCACTATGCTGGGCTATACGCTCTGGTCGCATCTGCTCAGCCAGCATAAAGCTGCGGAGGTTGCGCCTTTCTCCTTGCTCGTGCCGGTTTTTGGCCTGACAAGCGCGCAACTGATCTATGCCGAACCTGTCAGCAGAGTTGAGTGGATGGGGGCTGGTCTGGTATTGGCGGGCCTGAGTTGGACTGTTTTTGGCCCGAATCTGCGACGACGCTTTCGCGGATCTGCTGGCTCTGTTTGATCTGATTGGATGTCACATGCACGATATTAAATGGATCCGCGACAATTCTGAGGCTTTTACCAAGGCGCTGCGCTCGCGCAATTGGCCTGAAGCAAAGGTCGAGGAGACGCTCGCAGAGCTGATCAACCTCGATGATCGTCGCCGTCAGGCGATTATGATTGCGCAACGTGGCCAAGAAGAGCGCAATGCTATGTCCAAGCAAATCGGGCAAGCCATGGGCAAAAAGGATATGGCGCTGGCCGATAGCCTTAAGGCGCGTGTGGCCCAATTGAAGGATGATTTGGCGGCTGCTGAAGCCGAAGAGAAAAGCTCTGTCGCGCTCTTGGATAGTAAGCTGCTCGAATTGCCCAATCTGCCTTTGTCCATCGTTCCCATTGGAGCTGATGAGCATGACAATGTGGAAGTGCGCGTTGTGGGGCAGAAGCCGGGCTTTGCAGCGGGCTTCAAACCCAAAGAGCATTTCGAAGTTGGCGAAGCTTTGGGCTTGATGGATTTTGAAGCCGCCTCGCGCATGTCTGGGGCGAGATTTGTTGTCCTTAAAGGTCCTCTGGCCCGCTTGCAGCGCGCATTGGGTCAATTCATGCTCGATCTGCATGTGGATGTGCATGGCTATACCGAGATTGATCCGCCAGTTCTGGTGCGTGATCAAGCCATGTTTGGCACAGCGCAATTGCCCAAATTCCGCGAGGATCAGTTTTCTGTTCATGCGGGCCTTGTGCAGGAAGATGGCGGCCTTGCGCTCTCGAACACTCAGACTTCTGCTGATGAAATATCCAGCCATGATCATCTGTGGTTGATCCCCACGGCTGAAGTGCCCCTCACCAATCTGGTGCGCGAGCAGATTTTAGACGAGC
>CAIVAX010000567.1 GCA_903903935.1 uncultured Hyphomicrobiales bacterium
CCTCGACAGCTTCCTTATCGGCAAGATTACAAGGTAGGATCAAACAATCCCCACCAAGCTCTGCTGCCATGTCTTCCAGGGCCTGCTGACGTGTCCCCGAGAGGGCCAAACGCGCACCTTGAGCCCGAAGAGATTTGGCAATGGCCCCGCCAAGCCCTCCAGTTGCACCCGTAACAAGAGCTGTCATCCCATTCAAATTAAACATGATAAAGCTCGCAGTTAATGTTGAACTTCAAGATTGATTTGTCTCATCTCAAGCCTGTTTTGGAAACTGGCCTATATCAGCCGGAGTTCCTATGGCGACACCATTGGCCTCAGGAGCAATGCGTTTGACGAGGCCCGAGAGGACTTTGCCAGCGCCCAATTCATAAAAGGTCGCAACCCCAGCTTGCGCCATAAAGGCGATGGATTCGCGCCAGCGAACAGTTCCCGTCACTTGCTCAACAAGGCGCTGGCGGATCTGATCGGGGTCACTAATAGGAGCGGCCAGAACATTGGCAATGAGCGGCACTTGCGGGGCGGCTATGCTGGCGCCTGCCAAAGCCTGCGCCATAGCCTCAGCGGCTGGCTGCATCAAAGCGCAATGGAAGGGGGCGGAGACAGGAAGCAGAATGGCCCGTTTCACCCCCCTGCCCTTGGCAATCTCAATGGCCTTTTCGACTGCAGCTTTGCCACCCGAGACGACCACCTGCCCGCCGCCATTGTCATTGGCGATCTGGCAAATGGAGCCCGGCACAGCGGCTTGCGCCTCGCTGGCTATCGCCAAGCCATCCTCATAATCAGCCCCGAGCAGAGCGGCCATGGCGCCCTGCCCGACTGGAACGGCCTTTTGCATGGACTCACCGCGCAGGCGCAAAAGACGCGCCGTTTGGGTGAGAGAAAAGGCTCCGGCTGCGGCCAGCGCAGAATATTCCCCCAGTGAATGACCGGCGACAAAAGCAATATCGCGGCGCAGATCAAGACCGGCCTCTTTTTGCAAGACACTAAACACAGCCAAGCTCACCGCCATAAGGGCTGGCTGGGCATTGGCGGTCAGAGTGAGTTCGGCCTCTGGCCCCTCAAACATCAGACCTGAGAGATTTTGCGACAAAGCCGAATCAACTTCGGCAAAGACCTCGCGCGCGACTGGAAAGGCCTCGGCCAAAGCCTTGCCCATACCCACAGCCTGCGAGCCCTGTCCCGGAAACATCAAAGCAATCGCCATTGTGACCCCTCGATTCTCAACTTCTGGCAGGTCGCATTGGCCAAGCGCCTGAGTCAAGCATCCCAAGCGCTAAACCAGCCCTTTCCCTGTGATCGGACTGGCCTATAAAGGGGGCGCGAGGAGCTGAGCATGAGTGAGGCAAGAGATAATCTGGTCAGACAGGCTGGGCGGCTATTGGGCGAGCTGCGCGCCAAGCGCCCGCTGGTGCAAAATATCACCAATTTCGTCTCCATGGATATTGCAGCCAATGTGCTGCTGGCCGTTGGCGCCTCGCCCGCCATGGTGCATGCGCCTGAGGAGAGCCGCGATTTTCTTACCCTCGCGCAGGCGCTCGTCATCAATATTGGCACGCTGTCCTCCCCCTGGGTCGAGAGTATGGAAGTGGCGGCCAAAGCGGCGCGCTCATTAGGCAAGCCTTGGGTGCTGGATCCTGTGGGTGCGGGCGCAACGGGTTTCCGCGATAGCGCGGTCAAAAAGCTGATTGCGCATCGCCCTCAGGTCATTCGCGGCAATGCGTCGGAGATTATGGCGGTGGCGCGCGTGGCTGGCCTGACGCAAGAGAATGTCAAACCCAAGGGCGTCGATAGTCAAAATAGCAGCGCTGAGGCGGAAGATTTTGCCCGCGCTTTGGCGATTCATCTTCAGTGCACGATTGCCGCCACGGGTACGATTGATTTTATCACTGATGGGACAAACGAGATCCGCTTGGCCAATGGCTCGCCATTAATGGCGCGGGTCACGGCTGTGGGTTGTTCTTTGTCAGCTTTAGTTGGCGCTTTTGTTGGGATTGAGCGCGATGCCTTTCTGGCCACACAATCGGCCCTTGCCATTTATGGTGTGGCAGGTGAAATGGCGGGCGAGATTGCAATCCGGCCCGGCTCGTTCCGCACCGCCTTTATTGATGCGCTTGATGCGATCGGGCCCGATGATCTGCAAA
>CAIVAX010000568.1 GCA_903903935.1 uncultured Hyphomicrobiales bacterium
ATAAAAAAATAAAAAAATTTTTACGAACATATCTACTTTAAACACATTGTTGAATTTTGTCAAATGCTGAATAAGTCTCAATCACCTACCACCTGATCAGGGCCGAGCCCCAGGTGAAGCCGCCACCCATCGCTTCAATCATCACCAGATCGCCCGGCTTGATCCGTCCATCGGCACTGCCGACCGACAGAGCGAGCGGAATGGAAGCCGCTGACGTATTGCCATGCAATTGAACTGTCTTGATAATTTGATCAGGACGAATGCCCAGCTTATCGGCCGAGGCATCAATGATGCGCTCATTGGCCTGATGGGGAACAAACCATGTGAGGTCTTGCGCCGAATAGCCGGTAGCGGCAAAGGCATCAGTCATCACGTCAGTAACCATGCCTACAGCATGTTTGAAAACATCCCGCCCGGCCATGCGCAAATGGCCAATGGTCTGCGTGCTGGAGGGGCCACCATCGACATAAAGCTTCTCACGATGGCGTCCATCGGAGCGCAAGTGGGTGGTTAACACGCCCCGATCGCTCAGCGCCCCGCTGCTCTCCTGAGCTTCAAGAACAAGGGCCCCTGCCCCATCGCCAAACAGCACACATGTGGTGCGATCAGACCAATCCAGGATGCGGGAAAACGTCTCCGCCCCGATCACCAAAGCGCGCTTATGCGAACCGCTGGTGAGAAATTTATCGGCCGTCGCCAAAGCAAAGACAAAGCCCGAGCACACCGCCTGCAAATCAAACGCAACACCGCGGGTAATGCCCAAAGCGGCTTGCACCTGTGTGGCACTGGCGGGAAACGTGTAATCAGGCGTAGCTGTCGCCAGAATGACCAGATCAATATCCTCAGGTCCCACACCTGCAGCAGCCAGAGCGGCGCGCGCGGCATGGGTTGCCAGCATGGATGTGGTCTCGCCTTCGGCAGCAAAATAACGCTGGCGAATGCCCGTGCGTTGCACGATCCACTCATCGCTCGTATCAACCGTTTTTTCGAGCTCAGCATTGGTGACACAGCGCTGCGGCAAATAAGAGCCCACACCCTTCACAACCGATCGCAAATGTTTGCTAGATGATGACACGATCAAATCCCGATCCGGAAAAGGTCAAAACACTTAAGTGAGCACAGTGGTGTCAGCCGCAGGTTGGCGGCCATCCTGACTCTGACTCACCGTATCACGAATGCGGGCGAGCAAATCATTCTGTGCCATTTGATAAGCGATGTCGACCGCCCCACAAAAGCCCAACGCATCCGTGCCCCCATGGCTTTTAATGACAATACCATTGAGTCCCAAAAAGACACCGCCATTGGCGCGGCGCGGATCCATTTTTTGACGCAGACTGGCAAAGGCTCCGCGCGCCAAGAGATAGCCCAATTTTGACAACCAAGAACTCGACATCGCCTCACGCAGATAAGTGGCGATCTGACGCGCCGTTCCCTCGGCCGTCTTGAGCGCAATATTGCCGGTGAAGCCTTCTGTCACAACCACATTGACGATGCCCTGGCCAATATCATCGCCCTCCACAAAACCATGATAGGTCAGCGAGGCAAATTCAGCCTCGCGCAAAATGCGATTGGCAGCTTTGACTTCTTCAATGCCCTTGATCTCTTCAACGCCTACATTGAGAAGGCCGACACTGGGACGCGGCACTTTGAGAACAATCTGCGCCATCGCCGCGCCCATGATTGCCAGGTCAACCAAATGTTGCGCATCAGCGCCAATCGAGGCGCCAACATCCAGCACAATCGATTCCCCGCGGATTGTCGGCCAGATACAGGCAATCGCCGGTCGATCAATCGGCGCCATCGTATTCAGACAGACCTTGGACATAGCCATCAGAGCGCCCGTATTGCCCGCCGAAACGCAGACATCCGCTTCGCCCTTTTTAAGAGCCTCAATCGCCATCCACATGGACGACACGCGCAAGCCCTTGCGCAAGGCCTGACTGGGCTTGTCACCCATATCAATGGCCACGCTGGCATGGATGATCTGGGTGCGGGCCAAAAGCGCGCTATGCTGCGCCAGCAATGGCTTGAGCACAGCCTCATCGCCATACATCAGAAAAGAAATGTCAGGATTTTTAGCCAACGCGAGGGCGGCTCCGGGCAACAAGACCGATGGACCGTGATCACCGCCCATGGCATCAAGGGATATGCGAACGGCTTTCCCCATCAGATGTTCAACTCCCTCAAGGGCCTGAGCCTCAGCAAAGCCAAATACAGCAATCGGAGCGGACAATAAACGCTTGAATTAGAAACGCAATCTAAAGAAGTGCGCTCCCCACAGCCCGACTAAGTCTCTGACTTTTTTGACGACCCAGCCCGCAAACCGGCCAAAACAGCAAATGGGGAGTCTGCCTCGATGGGGCCAGGCTGCGAGGAGCCCAGATCAAATTCAATGCCGGGCTTGCGCGGATAGGGATCCAGCCCGAGCGCTATAAACTCGACGCTGACAGCACCCAGATCAATCTTGCCGTCAATAATCGGATCAGGCGGATCTTCGTCCATCGAGAGAATGAGGGATTCGGCTATCGCCGCTTGATCCTTCCCCGGCGCAACGGCGCTGTTCTCGGGCGCAAATTTCAAATCTATGGGCTCTGTCACGGCAACTTCGAACGGCTCAAGACTGACACTGCACAAACGCACCAGACGCGCCTGCACCTCACCCTTGACATGCATGACACTGCGCGCCAGCCGCGTCACTTTGAAATGCGCGCTCAGGCTCTCGACCGCCTCGACTAAAAGCACATGCGCAATCGCGACAAGCTCATCCGGATTTGCGGAAATATCCACCTCTGCGGAGCG
>CAIVAX010000569.1 GCA_903903935.1 uncultured Hyphomicrobiales bacterium
AGCGCTCGAAGGTGGTCTTGATACGGCCCATTCCTCCTTTGCGCATAATAATGACATCAAAAATAAAAATCTCGTTCGCACCCGTGACACAGCGCCTTTGCTGGAAGTCGAGCAGACAGATTATGGCTATTCCTATATTTCCACACGGCGGGTGAGCGATGCCAAGCTTTATGTGCGGGTCTATCATTATGTGATGCCCTATCATCAAATGCGCGGGGCTATTTCTGCGCTCGATGGCAGCATGCGGGAGATCCCCGAAATTGATGGCCATATTTGGGTGCCCATCGATGATGAGACAACCAATGTTTATAATTGGGGCTATTCTTATGATGCCACTTATCCCATCGATCCGCACCATGCTGAAGCGCGGGAGTCTTACGCGGGGCGCGGGCCGGAGCATTTCATTCCCGGCACGTTCAGGCTCAAAGCCAATCTGAGCAATAATTATTTCATTGATCGCCATGTGCAGAAGACCCAGACTTTCACCGGCATTCCCGGTGTGAATACGCAAGATTTCGCGCTTCAAGAAGGCATGGGGCAGATTGTCGATCGCTCAAAAGAATTTCTGGGCACGTCCGATAAAGCGATTGTCGCTATGCGCCGCTTGATGCTGGAAGCCACACGAGATGTTGAGCAAGGCCGCAGGCCGCGCGGATCGGATCCACGCTCCTCCAGCCAGATCCGGCCCTATGATAATGTGGTCGATAACAGCGCGAATTGGCGCATCCTCTTCGAGGCGGAATTGCGCGCCAAATGGTGAGAGTTTGAATGCCCTATAGCCAGTCCAATGGTCTGCGGATCTATTATGAAACCTATGGCGAGGGGCCACCTCTGGTGCTCATTCATGCCAATCCGTTTGATCATCGGCTGTTTGTGTATCAGATCGCGCATTTTTCAGCTTTCTATCGTGTGATCGCAATCGATCTGCGCGGTTATGGACGCTCAGATAAGCCCGAACAGGCATTCACTTTGAGTGATCTCACGAGGGATGTGTTGGGGGTTTGTGCGGATCTTGGTGTGAGGCGGGCGATTTTTGCTGGCGTGAGTGTGGGCTCGGGCATTGCCATGCAGATTGCGCTTGATCATCCCGATATGGTGCGAGGGATTGTGCTTGTGGGCGGCTCCAGCCGCGGCCCGCGCAATATTGAAGACATTGTGCGCGGCTTTGAGGAGCAGGATCTCAAATCCTATCTGCTGATCTTAATGCGGCGTTATACGGCGCCGGGCTTTGCCGATAGTCCCATTGGGCGCTGGACGCTCAATCTGTTTGTTGAGCAGGTCGATCATTTATCCCCGCGTGCGATTGCGCAGGTCTTTCGTGCCAGAGCCAGTTTTGACATGAGCGCCAGGCTGGGCGCGATCCACCAGCCGACATTGGTGATCAATGGCGCTTTGGATGGATCTTTGCCAGCTGGGCAAGAGACGGCCAGTCTGATTGCCGGCGCCCGTCATGTGGTCATTCCCGAGGCGGGACATGCCTGTTGCATCGAACAGCCAGAGGCATTTGATGCTGCCATGCTGGATTTCATGCAGGCCCTGCCAGCCTGATTTGACTTGAGGGCTCGACATTCTCCCATCTCTGGGGCAGGGAATGGGGATGATATCCACACTCTTCAGGATGATCTGAGTGTCATCTCATCCAAATCCAACTGAGCTGTCTCTCTGGCAGGGTCTGCGCGATGCGGCGCTGACCTTTGTTCAACGCTGGGGCAAGATCACAGTGCAGCGCGATGGCAAGATGCGCCATGTAGAAGCTGGCCTGTTGCTTTTGCTGGTGATCCTTCTCTTTGTCGCGGGCTGGCTCTGGGATGAAGAGTCGGTGAGCTGGTTTGCTGATGCGTCTGCGACATTCAAATGGATCTTTTCTCTGATCACGCTTTTGGGCCTGTCGGATTATGGCCTGATTGGCTCGGCCTTGTTCTGCGCTGTGGCGATTGGTCTAAGTAACAAAGTTACAAATTCAGTGGCTGCGGCCAGTCTCAGCCTTTATGCGGGGCGCGCCTTTTTCATTTTTACCTGCATCGCGTTGTCCGGGATCTTTTCTCAGCTGCTCAAACATTTGTTTGGACGGGCGCGGCCCAAGCTCTTTGAGATGGTCGGCGCCTTTCATTTCGATGCCTTTTCTTTCTCGGCACGGCTCGCCAGTTTCCCCTCTGGTCATACAGTGACAGCCTTTGCGCTGGCTTTATCTTTGAGCTTGTTCCTGCCGCGCTGGCATTGGCCACTTTTGGTGGTTGCGGCCTTGGTGGGCCTGTCGCGTATTTTATTGGGACAACATTATCCAACCGATGTGCTGGCTGGCGCGCTGTTGGGCTTGGGCTCGGTGCTTTTGTTGCGGCGCTCATTTGGCAATCGCAAGATCGTCTTTGCCTTTAAAAACGGGGCTTATCAGCCAAGGCGTGCCAAGCCGCTCTGGCGTCTGATCAAGAACATTCCACTTTCGCGCTGAGTCTCAATTGCCGTTGAGCGAAGCTCAGCTGCGCAGGGCGTTATATGTGGCAAAGCCGCGGTCCAGATCCTCTTTGAGATCCTCAATATCCTCCAACCCCACTTGCAGGCGCAGGCTGGGGCCCGTCGGGTTCCATTTTGTGGCTGTGCGATAGCTGCGGCAATCAAAGG
>CAIVAX010000570.1 GCA_903903935.1 uncultured Hyphomicrobiales bacterium
AGGAATTGATTGGCACAATGCGCGCGCATGGCACCTATACGGCGCTGGTGTCGGGGGGCTTTACACTGTTCACGCAAAAGGTCGCTGCCGCGCTGGGCTTTGATGAGCACAGAGGCAATCGGTTGATTGTCGAGGATGATCGCTTTGCCGGAACGGTCGCAGATCCGATTTTGGGCCGCGAGGCGAAACTCACCACGCTGATCAGCCTGCGCGATGCGCATAAGCTCTCACATGATCAGACCATGGCGGTTGGCGATGGCGCCAATGATTTGGCCATGTTGCAAGAGGCGGGGCTAGGCATTGCCTATCATGCCAAGCCCGCTGTGGCGCAAGCCGCGCATGTGCGCATTGATCATGCTGATCTGACGGCCTTGCTGTATATGCAGGGCTATAATGCTGCGGACTTTAGCAAGTAAGTTTCTCGCTCTCGCAGATGAGTGCGCCAAATAAAAAGGCCCGCCTCAGCGGGCCTTTTGCTGTGGCGTTGGATTAGATCAATCAATCGGCAAAGCGACAAAGCGTTTGTCACCTGCTGCATTGGCAATCAGGAACAGAGCTGTCTTGCGGCCTGCTTCCTTGACGGATTTCATCTTGGCTGTGACATCCACTGCTTGCTTGATGGGCTCTTGGTTGATTTCAAGAATGATATCGCCCACTTGAATGCGCTTGTCGGCAGCAACCGAATTGGCCTCAACCTTGGTGACAACTGCGCCATCTACTTCGCTCTTAATGTTGTAGCGCTTGCGCAAATCTGCCGACATGCCCGCAAATTCCATTCCCAAAGCTTTTTGAATGGCATTTTGTGTCGGGCTTTGCGGCGGCTTGCCAGTTTCAAGCGCAGCTTGTTTCACATTGTCTTCAAGCAGGCCAATGGTGACATTGAGATCAACCGGCTTGCCATCGCGATAAATAGTGACGACGGAATCTTTGCCCACCGGCGTGCCAGCAACGATTTTGGGAAGATCGGCGGAATCCTTCACATCCTGACCATCAAATTTGACGATCACATCGCCGGGCTTCAAGCCAGCCTTTTTGGCCGGGCCTTTTTCATCGACATCGCCTATGAGCGCACCGCGCGCTTTGCCAAGGCCGAGGCTTTCCGCCACATCATCATCCACCGATTGGATGCGCACACCCAGCCAGCCGCGGCGAGCTTCGCCATATTTCTGCAATTGATCAATGATCGGCATGACTGTGGCGGCAGGCGTTGCAAAGCCAATGCCCACCGAGCCACCCGAAGGAGAGAGAATGGCGGTGTTAATGCCAATCACTTCGCCATCCATATTGAATAGCGGGCCACCCGAATTGCCTTTGTTGATCGACGCATCGGTCTGAATGTAATTGTCATAGGGACCGCTGTTGATGTTGCGGTTGCGCGCTGAAACAATACCGGCGGTAACTGTGCCGCCCAGACCAAAGGGATTGCCGACAGCCAGCACCCAATCGCCAACCCGGGCTTTGCTGCTATTGCCGAATTTGACGGCCTTGAGGGGCTTCTCCGGCTTGACGCGCAGGACGGCCACATCAACCTTGGGATCCTTGCCGATCAATTCCGCCTTTAGGCGCTGACCATCCGTGAAGATCACCGTAATCTCAGTGGCATCAGCGATCACGTGATTATTGGTGATGACAATGCCGCTGGAGTCGATGACAAAGCCCGAGCCCAGAGAATTGCCGCCGCCGCCGCGGCGTTGTTGAGGCGGCGCATTATTGCCGCCATCTTCCTGCTGACGACGCTTGAAGAATTCGTCGAACAGATCGTCAAACGGTGTGCCTTGCGGAATATTGGGCGTGGTGGCCTGGCGCCGCTCGGGGGCGGCTTGCGAGGCTGAAATATTGACCACGGCATCGCTGACGCTTTCCGCCAGATCGGCCAGACTATCGGGGCCTTTGGCTTGTGCCGGAGAGAAGGGGGCAAGCGGAGCCCAGAGGCTCAGCGCCAAACCAGCGACCAATAGGCTGCGACCCAGAAATGGGCGGATGCTGCGGCCTGGCTTAGTGTGAAACTGCCCATTGGGCAGGTTTGCTTCGTTGATAGCCATGATCTGCGTCTCCTGATCTGTCCGGTCGCCGGGTCTCATGCAAGTCTGCATTCTACCTCCAGCCTGCATCTAGAGCCTAATGTGAAACTGAACAGGGGTGATTGTCCAGTTTACTGTTGCCAGAGAAAGGGTGCGAAAGAACTTGTGCAATTCAAACCTTTGCCGATTGGTTAAGGTCTAGCTGCTTGCTCGCTCACTTTTTCCCCTATTTTACTTAGCCTTGCCTCCGTCAGGATTGACGAAGAATCTGAAAAAGCTGGAATTGGGATTAAGGATCAATCGTGTGTCCTGATTTTTCATGCTGGCTTCATAGGCTTGCATGGAGCGATAAAAGGCGAAGAAATCCGCGTCCTTGCCATAGGCTTCGGCAAAGATTCGATTGCGCTCGGCATCGCCTTCACCGCGTATTTGGTCGGCTTGGCGCTGGGCCTCAGCGCGCAGCACCACCACATCGCGATCAGCCTTGGCGGTGATGCGTTGGGATTGTTCAGAACCCTGAGCGCGGAATTCGGCCGCTTCACGCGCACGCTCGGTTTGCATGCGGCTAAACACCTTTTCCGAAATCTGACGCGGCAGATCAGCGCGGCGAATGCGAACGTCAATCACTGAGACGCCAAATTTGCTCGCCTCTTGATCCACCTGCGCTCTGATTTTGGACATGAGAACGGCGCGATTATCACGCACGATCTGCATCATATTGGCTTCACCCAACACACGCCGCACGGCTGAGTTGAGGACAGAGCCCAATTGATTATTGCCGCGCTGAATGGTGCCCACCGATTGATAAAAGGTGAGAGCATCGACAATGCGATAGCGCAAAAAGGCATCCACCTCGATGCGATTATTGTCGGCCGCCAAGACTTCCTGCTTGTCGGTTTCCAGATCCAAAGTGCGCTTGTCAAACATGACAACGTTTTCGAGGAACGGAACTTTGAAATGCAGGCCAGGATCACTGACCAAAGCGCGGCCGGGCACAGGCTCACCCAAGCGCAGCACCAAAGCTTGTTGGTTCTGGCCGATGGTGAAAACAGATCCGCCGGTGACAATGATCAGGGCGATGACGAAGATGGATGCAAACAATCCGAAGGTTGAGCTACGCATCAGCGTGTTCCCTGATTGGTTGGAGCGGAAGCCGGAGCTTTGGGAACCTCGATTGGACTGAGGGGGAGATAGGGCACGACGCCTTGTCCGCCTTGTTGATCGATGATGATTTTGCCCGATGAGGCCAGCACGCGCTCCATGGATTCAATATACATGCGCTCGCGTGTGACGGCCGGCGCATTCTTGTATTGGGTATAGATCTGATCAAAGCGGGAGGCCTGACCGCGCGCTTCCGCGACCGTCTGTTCGCGATAACCTTCTGCCTCTTGCTTGATACGCTCAGCCGCACCGCGTGCTTCAGGCACAACGCGATTGGCATAGGCCTCAGCCTCATTGCGCAAACGGTCCTGATCTTGCTGGGCGGCTGTCACATCCCGGAAAGCAGCAATGACTTGCTCGGGAGGATCGACCGAGAGCAATTGCACCTGCAGAACCAGCACACCGGCGCGATAATCATTGAGCACTTTTTGAATGAGATCTTGCGCGGCAGGCTCAATCACTTTGCGCTCTGCTGTCAAAATGCGTTGGATGGGCGTGCGGCCAACAATTTCGCGCATGGCGCTTTCCGCCACAGCTTTCACCGTCTCGGGAGGATTGCGCACATTGAATGCATAATCTTCCGGCTTCATGGGGTCGATCTGCCAGATGACGCGGAACTTCACATCGGCAATATTTTCATCGCCGGTCAGCATCAGGCTTTCTTCGGGCACTTCAATCTGCGAAGCCGTGTTCAGGCGCCGTGAATCTTCGCGGGTGATAAAGCCAATGTCGGTGCCATTGCGATCTGTCACGGCGAGTTTGGTGACAGAGCCAATGGGATAGGGCCAATTGTAATTCAGGCCGGAGGTGGTGCGCTTTTCAAAGCGACCAAAGACCATGTTCAGGCCGACCTCATTGGGCGCCACTGTATAAAAGCCGCTCGCCAGCCAAGCACCGAGGGCCAGAACGAGAAACAGCACGATCATTGAGGGACCGGGCAGATCCGATCCTTGATTGCGCATGGCCTGACGCAATTTATCTTGGCCACGGCGCAGCAGCTCTTCAAGGTCTGGCGGATTGTTATTGCCGCCCGAGGGGCCTTGTCCCCAGGGTCCTTGATTGCCCGGTTTCCAAGGTCCACCACCGCCAGATTGATTATTCCAGGGCATAATTTCCTCTTAAGTTGACTCGCAGACGGATTGTGACCCGTTGGCGCATTGAAATTTAACTAAGCACGTCAGGGCCGATTTTCAATCTTTGCCCGATGATTTGTCTTGTCCAATCGGTTTTGTCCCGCCCAATCGGTGGCGGGCATATTCAATAAAGTCATAAGGAGCCTCATCCCCTGGACCTGGCGTTTGCGGCACATGTGCCACTTGCTGCCAATGTGCGGGGTCAATGTCGGGAAAAAAGGCATCGCCCGGACGCTCCAGAGCAACCTCGGTTAGATAAATATAATCAGCAATCCCAATGGTTTGGCGGTAAATCTCGGCGCCTCCGGCAATCATCACCTCGCTTGCGCCCATGGCTAAGGCTCGCGCTTTGGCCAGGTCTAGGCCTGCGGCGAGGTCATGAGCGACAAGCACATTGTCGCGCTGCCAGTGGCGATCACGGGTGATGACGATGGTTTCGCGACCCGGCAGGGGGCGGCCAATCGAGTCGAAGGTCTTGCGTCCCATCACCATGGGCTTGCCCAGAGTGAGGGCTTTGAAATGTTTCAAATCGCCAGACAGCCGCCACAGCAGCTTATTATCGCCGCCAATGACGCCCTTCTGCGCCCTTGCGGCAATCAGGCTGAAGTGTGGATTCATCTTATTTAAGCTCATAGCGCCATGATCTGGGTCATCAGACCGCGACAGGCGCGCGGATGAGCGGATGGGGATCGTAATTCTCGATCACAATGTCCTCAAAGCGAAAATCGAAAATGGATTTGACAGAAGGATTAAGTCGCAATTGCGGCAGAGGTCTTGGCTCGCGCGTCAATTGCAGGTGCACTTGCTCAAGATGGTTGAGATAAATATGTGCATCGCCAAAGCTGTGCACGAAGTCACCCGCTTGCAGGCCACTCACATGCGCAATCATCTGGGTGAGTAGGGCATAGCTGGCAATGTTGAAGGGCACGCCCAGAAAAATATCAGC
>CAIVAX010000571.1 GCA_903903935.1 uncultured Hyphomicrobiales bacterium
CGCCACGAGTATTGGAGTGGATTCGTCAGGTGACTTTTTGATTGATGCGGAGGGGCGCTTGAGTCGCCGCGCAGAAAATGGTGTTGCCCCCTTTGTTTATACGGGGGTTGGAATTATGAAGCCCGAATTGGTCGCGGCAGAAAAAAAAGATATTTTCAAATTGGCTCCGCTCTTTTTTGAAGCCGCATTAAAGGGTAGATTGTTTGGATTGCGGCTGGATGGTCTCTGGCTCCATGTGGGAACACCCGAGGCCATAGCGGAAGCCGAACAAGCCATACAACGATCTACGCTTTAGGATTTTTGATTCAGAAGGATCAGCCATGCAGAGCGGCGAGCCTCGTGTCTTTACGATACCGCCAGGCGTGCCAGCCTTGGCTGGCTTTGTCGATGCTTTGCTCACTGGCAAATTGATTGATGATTTTATCTTTGATCAAGATCCGCTCGCATTAGCCAGCGTGACTGTTTATGTGCCAACCCGCCGTGCGGCCAAAGCTCTGGCAGCGTGCTTTGTTCAACACCTCCCCGGCCCGTCTTATATTCTGCCCAAGATCATTCCGCTGGGTCATGCAGATCAGTTGGAGACTGCATCCTTATTAGAAGAGACAGATCTCAGCGATCCGGCCCTCTGGACGCAAACTTTAGCTGTTCCATCCCTCACACGCCGCTTGGTTTTGTCGCGCATGAGTCTGGCTTGGACATGCAGCCTGACAAAAGCCATTCGAACAATCGATGGGCAGGGCAATAAGGTTTTTGATGAGGAAGAGAGCTTTCTTGTCGCGACAACCTTGCCGCAGGCTTGGCGATTATCGGCTGATCTTGCCAATCTGATCGATGAAATGCTCATAGAGGGCATTGAGTGGACGCGCTTAGAAAAGCTCGTGCCAACCGAATTTGATCGCTATTGGAATGTCACCCTCGACTTTCTGAAAATAGCGATGGAACATTGGCCACTGTATCTGCAATCAGAAGGCCTCATCGATAAAGTTGCGCGTGAATCGCTTTTGATTGAATCGCGCATTGCCCGCTTGCAATCTGGCCTTGAGCAATCACCAATCTTTGCACTGGGCTCAACGGGCACACAGAGCACGACAGCACGCCTCTTATCTGCCATTGCAAGAGCCCCACGCGGGGCTGTGATCTTGCCCGGCCTTGATCTGGAGATGGATGACAAGAGCTGGAGGATCATTGGCGGAGATGAAGATGAGGATCCCGCAGCCACGCATCCTCAAGCAGCCTTAAGGCGTTTACTCTCGACAATAGGAATTGATCGAGCAAATGTCCGTTCGCTTGGCGAGCCTGATGCCGCTTTGCACTATCGCAATGTGTTTATGACGCAGGCCATGTTACCTGCGGCGACAACCGAGAGCTGGCGGGATATTGCTGCGATACTTTCGCAGAAGAATATTGCGCTTGCTTTGCAGGATATCAGCCTGATCGAGGCCAATGATGAAGGCCAAGAGGCCCTTGCTCTAGCCCTGTCCATCCGGCAGGCCTTGGAAACAGAGCAGCAGACTGTCGCTCTTATTACGCCCGATCGCGATTTGGCGCGCCGGATCAGGGCTGAATTATTACGCTGGAATATTGAGATCGATGATTCAGGCGGAGAGGCCTTAGGCAAGACGTCGATTGGCTCTCTGACTCGCCTCTTGCTGGCAGCGACTCAAGCTGATGCAAGCTCGGCGGATCTGTTAGCCCTGTTGTCGAATCGATTGGCGCTGTTTGGACACACCCGTGCAGAGGTTCAAAAACAAGTTCATCTTCTCGATCTATGTGTGTTTCGTCAGCCGATCTCCTATCAGAATGAACTCAGCTCTCGTCTTGATCAGGCAAGACGCATGGCTGAGAGACATCATGCCCATCCCGCTCTCAAACGGATCAAGCCAGAAGAATGGGAAAATCTAAATCTTTATGTCCAAAAAATTGATGAGTGCCTAGCATCTCTGCGCAGTAAGACAGGGGCCTGTTCTTTATCGGAATGGATTGAATGTCATATCCAAACGCTCAAGAAAGTGCTGGCATCTGATGATATGCTCAGAACGGATGATCTTGGGGCGCTCGAAACATTCAGCGAGTTGATGCAAGAACTCTCGCTAAGCGCTCATTTCATCGGTGAGGATTTAGAGGCAAGAGATTATCAGACCTTTCTCGATCTCATTTTAGAAGAGGCAATCTTTAGAGGCTCCCATCGGACACATCCTCGAGTGCGTATTCTTGGGCTGCTTGAAGCGCGACTCTTGGAGGCAGATGTTTTGCTGTTAGGCGGCCTTGATGAAACCATATGGCCGCCACAAAGTCAGACAGATGCTTTTTTGAACAGGCCCATGCGCATGGAGCTTGGTCTCTCTTCGCCCGAGCGACGGATTGGCCAGACAGCGCATGATTTTGTGCAGGCTTTGGGACATAAAAAAATCATCATCAGCCGCTCGGCTAAAAGAGATGGAACCCCAACTGTTCCCTCCCGCTTCTTACAAAGAATGGAGGCTGTAGCTGGCGAAGACTTATGGTCCCTATGTCGGCAAAGAGGTGTTGAATGGCTCGCGCTCGCCTCCGCCTTGGAACAAGCTCAAGCGCAGCCAGCTCTTGCCCCGCCGCAACCAAAGCCATTGGTTGATCTGCGGCCGCAAAGATTAAGCGTTACGCGTATAGAAGTTTTGCGACGCGATCCCTATTCCATCTATGCAGAGAGAATTTTGAGATTAATTCCGCTTGAAAAGTTGGATGCAGATTTGGGTCCCCGCGAGACGGGCACGCTCTTCCATCACATCCTTGCCCAATTTGCCAAGGCCTATCCGCTTGGTGCTTTTCTGGATGAGGCAGATACAC
>CAIVAX010000572.1 GCA_903903935.1 uncultured Hyphomicrobiales bacterium
GCCTTCAACACTGGATTGAACAAAATCAGAGTCACCCTTATGGGCCACAACGATCGAGCGACCATTGATCATGGCGCCGTGAATCTTTTCAGCCAGATCCCGCATGGCCTCTGTCTTAGCGGCTTTAATCGCCATTAATTGCTTCTGCTTGGGATTGCTCCCGGGCTGGATAGACCAAGCGGCATAGCCAATGGCCCGATAGGGCGTGGACTGCGCGCTCTGCGTCACCTCGCTCAAACCAGCACAGCCCGTCAGAACCAAAGTCACAACACTCGCGCCCATTGCTTTTAACATGACGTCCTCGACAGTTTCCGGTCAGGCCGGAGATTTCCCTCAAGCTGAGAGCAAAGAGCGTGCCATCGCAGTCAGTTGAGCGCAGGCCTTGAGGGCTCCTTTCGGCGCGCTACGGATTTGAATGACTTATTTTCAATGAATTACGTCGGCGCATCGCAATTGTGCTGTGCGTTTTTTCTCTCTTCCGAGCGCGCAACAGGCGCCGTGGCACGGGCTTTGCTTTCTTCTCTCCATCACGTCTTAAGAGCCTCAAAAACGTCAGGATTTCGACATTCTGCGAGGACATGACGGGATATTGACACTGGAGCAAACATTGGCTGACGGGGTTTTGACATCGGGAAGTTCAAGGGCCATCGGGCTGACAAAATCGCTTGTCTTGCCCGTCACCCTGCTCGCCCTGATCTTGCTCATGGTGGTGCCCGTCCGCCCCTTCCTGCTCGACATCTTTTTTACGCTGAACATTGTCATTGGTCTGGTCATTTTGATGGTCAGCCTGAATACGTTCCGTCCGCTTGAATTCTCCGCCTTTCCCACTGTGTTGTTGTTTGCCACCATTATGCGCCTGTCGCTCAATGTGGCCTCCACGCGTGTGGTGCTGGCCAATGGACATGGCGGAACAGATGCAGCTGGCCAAGTCATCAAAGCCTTTGGTGAATTCATCACAGCGGGTAATTTTGCCATCGGCATGCTGGTCTTCTTCGTGCTGGTGGTGATCAATCTGATCGTGATCGTCAAAGGCACGGGCCGCGTTTCGGAAGTGTCGGCTCGTTTCACCTTGGATGCCATGCCCGGCAAGCAAATGGCGATTGATGCTGAACTCAATGCCGGATTGCTCACACCCGAAGAAGGCAAGCGTCGCCGCGAAGAAGTCACGCGCGAATCCGATTTCTACGGCTCGATGGATGGTGCGACCAAATTCGTGAAGGGCGATGCGATCGCCGGTCTGCTCATTCTTGCCATCAATATCATTGGCGGCCTTATTCTAGGCGTGGCCTTTCATGGCTTAAGCTTGGAACAATCAGCCAAGGTTTATGTCACTCTGGCCATTGGCGATGGCCTTGTGGCGCAGATTCCCTCGCTCCTCCTCTCGCTTGCAACTGCTGTGATCGTTACGCGCGATTCCTCTGGCCATGATTTAGGCGATTTGATTATAGGACAGTTAGGCTTGCGCCGTGCCTGGTGGCCGGCTGCTGGTATTTTGCTGCTCTTTGGTCTTGTCCCCGGCATGCCGTCCTTATTGTTCCTGACAGCGGCTGGCATTTCCGCCTTTATCGCTTGGAAGGGCACTGAGGTTGGCGGCAAGGAAGAAGCCAATGGCGAGGCTAAGGCCGAGGGCGAAGGGACCGAAGGCGAGCAGATTGAAAACAAAGATGGCCCATTGTCCATTGAGGATGTGTCCAATCAGGCACCCTTGATGATGGAAGTTGGCTATGGCCTCATTCCGCTGATCGACGACAAGAAAGAAAGCTCGCTGATCACGCGCATTACCGGCATTCGCAAACAGACCTCGCGTGATTTTGGCTTTGTCATTCCGCCCATTCGCATTCGCGATAATCTCTCCCTGCCCCCAGATGGCTATCGCATCACCATTGGCGGCGTGATCGTCGCGGATGATCGCGTGATGGTGGATAAAGTTCTGGCTATTCGCGGCGAGAATTCCAATGTGGCGTTGAATGGTCAGGCCGTCAAAGATCCAACCTTTGGCATTGATGCTGTCTGGATTGAACCGCAAGAGCGCTTCCGGGCTCAGGCCGCCCATTATACCGTTGTTGATCCGGGCACAGTGATTGCCACAAATCTCAACCATCTCCTGCGCCAAAATGTTGCCGATCTGCTAGGACAAGATGAAGTGCAGGCTCTGCTGGATCATTTGAGCAAAGCCTCGCCCAATCTCGTCAGCGGCCTCATCCCCAAAGTGATTGCCTTGGGCGTGCTCACGCAAGTGCTCAAAGCTATTGTCTCGGATCAGATTCCGGTCACAGATCTGCGCCGCATTCTGGAGGCTCTCTCGAGCGCCAAATCGCGTGAGATTGATGACCTCGTCGATACAGTACGTATTTCTCTTGCGCCGATCATTGTTCAACGCGTCTGCGGACCCAAAGATGCGCTGCAGGTTGTCACCCTTGATCCCTCGCTGGAACAGATCATCATTCAGAACGCCCGCGCCGGTGGCCGTGATTCCGGCATGATTGAACCGGGCCTTGGCCGCAAGCTGATTGAATCTTTGCAAAAGCAATCACGCATGCTCGAAGAAAAGAACCAATCCCTTGTTGTTGTCACCAATCCCACGCTGCGTCGGGAACTCTCAGTGCTCGCCCGTCAGTCGGCGCCGGATGCTTTGGTGCTCAGCTATAAGGAAGTGCCCGAGTCCAAACGCATTAATGTCATCGCCGTCATTGGCGCCTCAGAGTAACGGAACGAAACAATGCTGCAACGCGTAAAAGTTTTCGGAAGCGATAGTGCAGAGGCCATGGCCAAAATCCAGCGCCAACTGGGTGAGGATGCCTGCATCATTTCAACCCATCAGGTTCCAGGCGGCATTGAAATGATCGCCAGCCGTTTAGAGTCAGCCGATGAGACTTTGTATAATCACAAAGGCAATTTGAAAGCAGCTCCCGAGCCGCTGAGCGAAGAAAATGATTTTGCCCTGCAGTTGAAGCGGGCCGCCGCTCTCAACCCCGAGACAAGATTTTGCGCGGCCCCACCGCCGCCGCGTCCCGCACCCACGCAAAGCCGCAGCGCCCCTCAAACCGTGTCGCTCGAAGAGGCACGCCTCAAGCAGCTTGAAGACTCAATCGGCCAGATCAAATCCATGTTGGCCACAGAAACCATGACCAATAGCCTGCGCTCAGTGGGAGCATCGGCTGAGCTGATCTCGATCTTTCTGGCGCAATCAGGCGCTGTAAAGGGTCCCGATACCGATCGTCAATTTGGAACATTCTTGGCGCGTCGTTTGGCGCATAAGGGCGAGGTTGATCTTGTCTCGGCGCCGCGCATTGTTGTGACTCTGGGCCCATCAGGTGCAGGCAAGACAACAGTTCTGGCACAATTGGCCGCGCAATATCGTCTCAAAGATCCCAATGCACGCCTGACCTTTTTGAACACGGACACCAAGCGCATTGGTGCGGGCGATCAATTGCGTGCTTATGGCCGCATTTTAGATGTGCCTGTCGCGACCGCCAATCGTCCGGCCGATGTCGCCGAATTTTGCGAGAGCGCCGATCACAACATCAGCGTGTTTATCGATATGCACAGCGATCCGGACGATGCAACCGCGCTTCTGGCCGAGATTGAAGCGGCGGCAGGCACGAAGACACCGCTCAGCC
>CAIVAX010000573.1 GCA_903903935.1 uncultured Hyphomicrobiales bacterium
CCCTCGCCCAAGGTCGCCACTTATGATTTGCAGCCTGAAATGTCAGCCCCGGAGCTCACAGATAAAGCTGTGGAGGCGATTGGATCAGGCACCTATGATCTGATCGTGCTCAACTTTGCCAATCCCGATATGGTGGGTCATACGGGGGTGCTGGCTGCTGCGGTCAAAGCTGTCGAGACGGTGGATCAGTGTCTGGGTCGCATTGCTGATGCGATTGAGGCAGCGGGCGGGGCTCTGGTGGTCACTGCCGATCATGGCAATTGCGAAACTATGATTGATCCGCTCACAGGTGGCCCGCATACGGCCCATACGACCAATCCTGTGCCTTTGATTTTGATGGGCGGCGGCAATAAGGGCATTGCGGAAGGGCGACTGGCCGATCTGGCGCCAACCTTATTGCAATTAATGGGGCTGGAGCCACCGCCCGAAATGAATGGCAAATCCTTGCTCAATTGAGCATTAGATTGTGTGAGTTTGGAGTGAGCCGCTCTATTCGACGTCGAGTGGCTCGCTGCCTTTGGGTCTGCCATCCCTGCCAAGGGTGATCTTTTCAATGCGCATTTCGGCATTGCGTAAGAGCTTTTCGCAATGGCTCTTGAGCTGCTCTCCGCGCTCATAGAATTTGATCGAATCTTCAAGCGAGACTTTGCCGAGCTCCAATTGGCTGACAATCTTTTCGAGTTCTTCCATCGCTGCCTCAAATGGCAGTTTGGCTATGTCATCGGGCTTGTCGCTCATGAAATCCTCTTTGCTGTCGATCCACAGTTCACTAGCATGTTTGGCAGGTTGGCGCGAGCAGTGCGCAAGCGGTCAGGGGATGATGACAGCCGAGCCGACAAAGGCGCGCGATTCAAGATCCTGATGGGCGCGTGCGACATCTTGCAGGCGATAGGTCTGGCTGACCTCCACCTTTAACACACCGCTGATCAGCAGATTGAACAATTCGGCAAAATTTTGCCGCATCTCTTGCGGGTCGGCAATATAGGAGCTGAAGGCGGGACGCGAGACGCTGAGCGAGCCTTTCTTGGCGAGCAATAAGAGATCCAAGGGCGGCACATGGCCAGAGGCATTGCCATAATTAATCAGCATGCCAAAGGGGCGCACGCAATCGAGTGAGGCAATGAAAGTGTCTTTTCCAACGCCATCAAACACGGCTGCGACACCCTGCGGCACAATCTTTTTGACCTCGGCAACAAAATCGCTCTGACGATAGAGAATGGGATGGGCGCAGCCATTCTGCTTCACAAATTCGGCCTTTTGCTCTGAACCTACCGTGCCCAGAACTTGCGCCCCCAAATGGCTCAGCCATTGCGAGAGCAAAATGCCAACGCCACTGGCGGCGGCGTGAATGAGCACAGGATCGCCCGCCTTGGGGCGCCAGATCCGGTTGATCATACACGCAGCTGTCAGGCCTTTGAGCATAACGGCGGCCGCTTGCGCATCGCTAATGCCATCGGGCAAGCGCACGAGACAGGACGCAGGCACATTGCGCTCTTCGCAATAGGCGCCCGTATTTTCATAAAAGGGTCCGCCAACGCCCACATAACCCACACGCATGCCCGGCGTATAATCGGCAACGCCAAGACCCGTGCTGACCACTATGCCGGCCGCTTCATTGCCCAGAATGACCGGAAAGACGAGCGGCTTTGCAATATAAAAGCCGCCCCGGCGCACATTAATGTCGGAGAAATTCAGCGCGATGGCGGTGTGGCGCAGGCGCACTTGCCCCGGCCCGGGTGGGGGTAATTGGACGTCTTGCGCAATGAGAACCTCAGGGCCACCATTGCGATGGATTGTCATTGCTTTCATTGCTGCCCCCGGTGCTGTGTTCTTGTTTAACCGCTGATCTTTGAGAAATCGGCCACACTATGCATCGCCATGCGCAATTGATTGAGCAATTGCAGGCGATTGATCCGTTTGGCCGGATCGGCATCATTCACCGTCACATCGGTGAAGAACTGATCAACTGCGCCACGCAAGCTTGAGAGCGCACGCATGGCGGCTTCAAAATCCTCGCTAGCGATCTGGCTTTTTGCTTGCGCGGTAAGACTGCTCAGGCCATTGGCAAGGGCCTGTTCAGCGGGCTCGCTCAACAAACTGGCTTGATGGGCTGCGTTAAAGGCATTGGCGCCATCTTTCTTTTCCTCGGCGCGCAAAATATTGGCGGCGCGCTTATAGCCAGCCAAGAGAGATTTGCCATCCTCGCTCTCAAGGAAGGAGGCAAGCGCTGTCACACGGCGCACGACAGTGACAAGATCATCCTGTGTACCAAGCGCCAAAACAGCATCGATGAGATCATGACGGGCGCCTTGATCGCGCAGATAGACTTTCAGACGCTCAGCAAAGAAGCCAAACAAATCCTGCGCTATTGTCGCAGCTTGTGCATCTTGGGGGCGCGCCAGCGTAAAGAGGTGGATGAGATTGAGGCGCAGATTATTCTCCAGCACCAAACGAATAACGCCCAAAGCTGCGCGGCGCAGCGCATAGGGATCTTTCGAGCCGGTCGGCTTTTCCTCAATCGCCCAGAAGCCGGTGAGCGTATCGATTTTATCAGCCAGAGCCAGTGCAATGCTGACGGCCTGATGCGGGACACGATCGCCGGGCCCTTGGGGTTTGTAATGATCCTCAAGCGCATCGGCTATGGCGGCATCTTCGCCTTGCAGCAGAGCATAGCGCTTGCCCATCAAGCCTTGTGTTTCTGGAAACTCTCCGACGATTTCGGTCATCAGATCAGCTTTACACAAAGCTGCCGCGCGTTTGGTCTTCTCCACATCAGCGCCGATGAGCGGGGCGATCTGTGCGGCAAAGGAGATAATGCGATCGACACGCGCGCCTTGTGTGCCAAGCTTTTCGTGAAAGACAATATCGAGTGCGCGCAATTTGGCCATGCGCTGATCCAGCAGGCTACCCTTATCGGCATAATCGGGCAGCGGCTTTTGATCTGTCTCCCAGAAATAGAGCGCATCCGACAGACGGGCCCGCACCACGCGGCCATTGCCAGCAGCAATTGCCTGACCATTGTCGCTGGCCAGAATATTCGAGACGAGAATGAATTTATTGGCGAGGCGTCCATCCGCATGGCGCAGCACAAAGCATTTTTGATTGGCTCTGATGGTGGCGCGGATCACTTCGGCAGGGATTGCGAGAAAGGCAGAATTAAATTCGCCCATCAGTACCACAGGCCATTCAACCAGTCCCGCGACTTCGTGCAAAAGGCCTTCATCCTCGACCAGTTCCAGCCTTTGAGCAAATGCCAATTGTTTGGCCTCATGCAAGATGACATCGCGACGGCGGGCGGGATCAAGGATCACTTTGGCCTTTTCGAGGGCGCGAACATAATCATCAAAGCGGCGCACCTTAATTGCCTGCGGAGCCATGAAGCGATGGCCATAAGTCGTTTGGCCAGAGACTATGCCGCCAAGGTCAAAGGTGACGATCTCCGGCTCTTCGGTTTCGGGGCCGAAGGTGCAGACAATGGAATGCAGAGGGCGAATCCAGCGCAGCGCCTCGGGGCGCGCTGAGGCCTCGCCCCAGCGCATGGCTTTGGGCCAGGGGAAGTTGCGCAACAGGCCGGGCAGAATATCAGCCAAGACC
>CAIVAX010000574.1 GCA_903903935.1 uncultured Hyphomicrobiales bacterium
GCCGGCCCTGCGATAGCCGCCACGCGCTCACGAATGTGAGCTGCCAGACTCTCGGGCGTCCATACATCATTAAAGCGAATATTAAAGCGCGTGCGGGCCTCAGCCGGAATCACATTGGTTGCCGGATTGCCAACATCAATGCTGGTGAATTCGAGATTGGAGGGATCAAAATGCGCCGTGCCCTGATCAAGAGGACTGGCCAGCACATGCGACATAATGCGCAAAATATGATGGATCGGATTATCTGCTAAATGCGGATAGCCCACATGACCTTGTCGGCCATGCACAACAAGCCCACCCGAGAGCGAGCCACGCCGCCCGATCTTGATCATATCGCCTAAATGCTCTGGATTGGTGGGCTCACCCAAAATGCAATGATCAAACCGCTCACCCTGCGCATGCGCCCATTCGAGCAATTTCACCGTTCCGTTAATCGCCGGGCCTTCTTCATCGCCGGTGAGAAGAAATCCAATTGAGCCCTGCGGCGTGCCATGGTTCTGCACATAGGACAAAACAGCTGCCAAGGCGCAGGCAAGCCCGCCCTTCATATCGCAAGCGCCGCGTCACCACAGCATGTCATCAGCAATCTGCGCCGAGAACGGATCAAAGCGCCATTGGCTTGCATCGCCCACGGGCACAACATCTGTATGTCCGGCAAACAGCAGATAAGGCGCGCCAGTGCCAATGCGCGCATAGAGATTATCAATATCGGGCGTGCCCGATTGCGAAAAGCGCAAGGCCTGCGTTTGAAAGCCAGCCTGTTGCAACATGCTCGCAATATGCCCCAAAGCGCCGCCATCATGCGGCGTGACAGAGGGGAAGCGGATGAGCTGCTGGGCAATCGACAAAGCATCCTGACTAGTCATCCGCACGACCCCATCTTTAGTTTGGCTCTGGCCTGTCATTCTGTCTGATCCCTAATTCCACACAGGTCCAGATCAGACATAGGATCAGCACACCATCCATGCCCCACACCCAGAAGCGATCCATCACTTCGTTCACCCGGGGTTGCAGCCAATGCAGCGCGCTTGTCAAAAACAAGACGAGGGGAACAAGGCCAGCTAAGGCTTGCAGGCGTCCAATGGCCCGCAAACGCTTGATCGAGAGCGTGATAAAGCTGATGCCACACACCGCCAAGACCAAGGCAAAGACGATCACATAGCAATAGGTCACCAGCACCCAAGGATCCACCAAAGCGCGCTCTTCAAGTCCGCGCTTAGTCTGTGGCGCCAAGGCGAGCCAGCCCATCTCAAAAAGCAAGAGAAGGCCCAGCAAAAGGCTCACCCCCAGCCACCACTCCTTGCGGGAGATGAGGCCGGTTTCCGAGCGATAGAGAAAAGCCAGATAGGCGCGCGCTGAGGGCTGAGCCATTAATCCCTCAGCAATTCATTAATGCCTGTCTTGGAGCGTGTTTGCGCATCCACAGTCTTGACGATCACCGCGCAATAGAGCGAGGGGCCGGGCGTGCCATCGGGCAGCGGCTTGCCGGGCAAAGAGCCGGGCACAACGACAGAATAGGGCGGCACATAGCCCATGTGAATCTTGCCTGTTTCGCGATCGACAATTTTGGTCGAGGAGCCGATGAACACGCCCATGGACAGTACCGAGCCCTGACCAATCACCACGCCTTCCACAACTTCGGATCGTGCGCCAATAAAGCAATGGTCCTCAATAATGGTGGGGCCAGCCTGCAAAGGCTCCAGCACGCCGCCAATGCCAACGC
>CAIVAX010000575.1 GCA_903903935.1 uncultured Hyphomicrobiales bacterium
AATCTTGAGATCTTGCGGACTTGGTTGATGGCGCGGCAGGCGCAAAAAACTTGCAAATAAATCAAGTGCCAGTCGGCCTATAAGCCGGGTTCTGTAAGCGTGAGTTTGCCTCACGCCCGATGGCCATTCCTCTGGGACGCGCGTTACCGCGCGCCTCAAGCAACCAACCCGGATGACGTCCTGGAAACAGGCCGGAGCCTTGCGGCTCCTGTCATCCCTATTCGGTCTTGCTCCCGGTGGGGCTTGCCATGCCGCATCCATTACTGGCTGCGCGGTGCGCTCTTACCGCACCTTTTCACCCTTACCCGTCATGACGGGCGGTTCGATCTCTGTGGCGCTATCCCTAGGGTCACCCCCGCCGGACGTTATCCGGCACCGTATTTCCATGGAGCCCGGACTTTCCTCTTGAAAACCACAAAGGTAATTCAAGCGGCCATCCAGCCGACTGGCGCTCCAGCGATAGGGTGTGCAAGCTTATGGGTCAAGTGAGCCAAAGGAGTTGGGACAAAGCAAAAGCTTGAGTAAGATTACGCCATGCCTTTGCGCATGAATTATGCTATGCAAGCAGCAGGCGCTGTGAGGCGCTGATGAACGGAGACATTGTATGAAGAAAATCATTCTTCTGACCACTGCGATAGCGTCTGCGCTCTCGCTGGCAGGTTGTAATAGTAATAATTCGACGGATCGGGCTTTGGGTGGCGCGGCCTTGGGTGGCGCTGCAGGCGCGATCATTGGTGCTGCTGCTTCTGGTGGGCGCGGCAGTGGCGCTTTGGCTGGTGCTGCCATTGGTGCAGCAGGTGGCGCTATGGTCGGTGCAGCCACCACGCCGCGTCGTTGCGCACGCTTTGGCTATGATTACAACGGCAATCGTGTTTGCGTGCGCTATTACGCCAATTGATCTCTTGCTGAGCCCGGTCTCATGTGAGGCCGGGTTCACGCTCCTTGAGTTTTTGTTTATTCAGCGGAGCTGAAGCGCTGTTGGTTCGCGATACGGATCTGGTCACTGAGATTTGTCCCTCTCCCAATCATGGCGAGCGGCGGGGCTGTGAGCGGCCAGATCATCTCATTCTTCATTATACCGGCATGAAAACGGGCGCTGAGGCGCTGGAGCGTTTGTGCGATCCGCAGGCCGAAGTCTCCTGTCATTATTTCATCTGGGAGAATGGCAGCATTGTGCAAATGGTGCCGGAGAACCGTCGCGCTTGGCATGCCGGCCAGTCCAGCTGGGCCGGGGTGAGCGATCTCAACTCCCGCTCCATTGGTATTGAAATCGTCAATTCTGGTCATGATTGGCGAGGCGAAGGCGATCAATTGCCCGACTTCCCCGCTGAGCAGATTGCCTCAGTCATTCGACTTTGCGCTGATCTTCTCCTGCGTCATCCCATTCTGCCGCGCGCTGTTCTGGCCCATTCGGACATAGCGCCGGGGCGCAAATCTGATCCGGGCGAGAAATTCCCTTGGGAGGCTTTGGCCAAAGCTGGCATAGGCCATTGGGTGGCCCCGGCGCCGCTGAGTGCGGGGGTGAGCTATGGCTTGGGCGATGAGGGCCCGCCGATCAGGGCTGTGCAGGCGCTGCTCAGCGTCTATGGCTATGATCTGACGATGACGGGCGTCTTTGACGCGTCAACCGAGCGCGTGGTGAGGGCCTTTCAGCGTCATTTCCGTCCCGCTCTGGTGGATGGGCGGGCGGATTTCTCCACCCTGCAAACCTTGCGCAATCTGGTTGCGGCTCTGCCGTCTGTGTAAGCGCAGCTGTGCACGACCTGCTGATAAGGTCGACAGAGCCTGAGCAAACTCCCACATTGGGAGGCCTGATTCGTTCTTTGATTTTGGAGATTGAGTTCTGTCTGATCCCGTCTCGCCCTTTGCTCGCGTGCCCCAAACGCCGCTTGAGCCTTATCAGCCGCGCGCCGGCGGGCTGGCGGCGCGTGCGCAGGCGCTGGTGCAGGGGGCGGCCTATCTGGATGCGCTCAATCCATCGCAAAAATCAGCAGTCGAGGCGATCGATGGGCCGGTTCTGGTGCTCGCAGGTGCTGGCACAGGCAAGACGCGCGTTCTGACCACGCGCATTGCGCATATTCTTGCCACGGGGCGGGCGCGCAGCCATGAAATTCTCGCTGTGACCTTTACCAATAAAGCGGCTCGCGAAATGAAGGAGCGGGTGGCCAGTCTTGCGGGCCCGGGCGGTGAGGGCATGCCGTGGCTGGGGACCTTTCACGCCATTGGCACTAAAATTCTGCGCCGTCATGCTGAGCTTGTCGGCCTCAAATCCAATTTCACCATTCTGGATACTGATGATCAGATCCGCTTGCTCAAGCAGGTGCTGAAGGCTGAAAATATTGATGACAAGCGTTGGCCAGCGCGCGCTTTGGCGCATCAGATTGATGCGTGGAAAAATCGCGGGCTTGATCCAGAACGTGTTCCAGCGGGTGAAGCGGGCGCGTTTGCCAATGGCAAGGGCGGCAAGCTTTATGCGCTCTATCAAGAACGCTTGAAGATTCTCAACGCAGCTGATTTTGGTGATCTCTTGCTGGAGGGCTTGCGCCTGATGCGCGATCATCCCGATGTGTTGAGCGATTATCAGCGGCGCTTTCGTTATATTTTGGTGGATGAATATCAAGACACCAATGTCGTACAATATTTGTGGCTGCGCCTTTTGGCGCAAGGCTCGCATAATATTTGCTGCGTGGGGGATGATGATCAATCCATCTATGCTTGGCGCGGGGCTGAGGTTGATAATATTCTGCGCTTTGAAAAAGACTTTACTGGCGCCTTTGTCGTGCGGCTCGAACATAATTATCGCTCGACCGGACATATATTGGCGGCAGCCGCCAAGCTGATTTCGCATAATCAAACGCGGCTTGGCAAAACCCTGTTCACCCGTGATGAAGATGGCGAAATGCCAACTGTCACCGGTGTGTGGGACTCAGAAGAAGAGGCGCGTGTCATTGGCGAGGA
>CAIVAX010000576.1 GCA_903903935.1 uncultured Hyphomicrobiales bacterium
AGGAAGATGGGTTGGGAGTGGGAGAAGATGTGGTCAAGGCGTCCATCGATAGAGCCAAGTCTCGCTGATTGGTTTGCCTTGAGTCTCTAACACGAGTCGCAATTCGGCCAAGGTCTCATTGCCCGGGTCAAGATCAAACAAGACCCGGCAGAATTTGCGCTCGCTGGAGAAAACTTTGCGTAGATTGGAAATCTGGCCCTGCGAGGTGCTGAGTTTCACACCAAATTGTTTTTCACTCTGAAACTCACCCAGATTGTCGCCGGAGAATTCGACCAGAAAACGCCGCTTGCGCGAATTGGCTGGGGCATTGGGCGCCCGTCCGCTGCGCGACAAGCGCGCCAATGCCAGTGGCGGTTTTTCTGGCGGGTTCCAGCACCAGAATTGCCGAAAGGCGAAGGAGTTTTCGCTGCCTGCGGCTAGGGCGGCTTTGGGCCGCCAATAGGCAATCATATTTTGATTGAGCTGCGAATCCGCCGGCACTTCCATCAATGTAATCCAGCCCGGACCCCAATCGCCCAAGGGCTCCACCCAGAGCGAGGGCTTGCTCTCCCAATGCTGCTCATCATCCAGAAAGCGCTCGAATGAGCGATCTGTCTGCAAAAAGCCAAAGCCTTTGGGATTCTCATCGACAAAGGCTGAGACCTGCAACATGTCGCGATTGGACAGTGGACGCCAAAGCCATTCGTCATTGCCATTGAGCATGCGCAGGCCCGTGGCCTCATAAACGCCAGGGCGCACATCATCGCCGCGCCGCCGATCCATCGGACCATAGAGATAGCTTGCCTGCATCGCTGCAAGGCCAAAATGATCCAGCGCAACGCGCGGGAAAAGGGTGCATTCAATATCGATAATAGTGGCATCGCCCGGGCGAATGGTAAACCGATAGGCGCCCGCCAAACTCTCCGAATCCAGCACCGCATGCAGCACCAGAGCATTATTGGCCAATGTCGGGCGCTCAATCCACAGAGCGCGGAACAATGGCAGTTCTTCGCCCTTGGGATCGGCGGTGCGGATCGCCAACCCCCGTGCCATAATGCCGGACGGTTGATCGCCCGCATGCGAGCGAAAAATGCTGGCGCCCTGAAACACAGCCAGCTCGGTGAAACTTTTGTCCTCATTGGCTTTGAGAATGCGCAGACCCGAAAAGCCAATCTCTCTGGCCTCAGCAGGTGCCGTTAATTTTCCCAGATCATAGCGGTTGGGGTCATAAGACACGCGGCGCGTTGTTCCCTCGGCCACCACATTGAGCTGCATTTGCATAGAATTCACATAGCCCCGATGCAAAGGCTCAAGGGCAAAGCCAGTCCCGTTGAGCGCCCAAATGGCTTTGTCCCGCTTATGTTGGATCGCCGCATATTGTTCATATGTCAGATTGGCAAAGGGTTCGGGCAGATCATTGGCGGGGGCTTTATAGGGTTTGCTCGCCAAAGCGCGCGCCATATCGATGATTTGGCTAGGATTGAAGGGCTCGCCGGGGGATTGGGCCAAGGCTGGCGAGAGCAGATCAAAGGCTGGCGAGAACAGATCAAAGGTCAGGGCGGGCGCCACAGCACCTGCCAGCGCGACCTTGAGGACCTCACGCCTTTGATACATCACGATCTAAACTTCCAGATCCTTGGCCGGTAACGGCTCTTCGCTCTTCTTCTACACGCAAATTCAGCCCCTTGCGAGGTCGATTTTGCCGGAAAAGGACGCCTAATTCTGACCTCAATAAAGCCTTAAATGAGGCTTAGGCAATGACTTGGGGGCAGCTTTACGCTAAGTCGGTTAACAAGCTGGAGAGATTCGCTAACTCAAGCTGGAGCCTCATGACTTCGCCTCATCCAAAGACTTCTCCTCATTCCATCGCCCCGCCAAGAACATGCTTGGCCATTGTGCTCGCCGCCGGGGAGGGCAAGCGCATGAACTCCGGCCTGCCCAAGGTCCTGCATTCTGTGGCGGGCAGGCCCATGCTCACCCATGTGCTCAATGCCCTTGGTCAAAGTGGGATTCAGGATGTTGCCGTTGTCGTGGGGCCAGGCCGTCAGGATGTGGCCGATTGCGCCCGCGCTAGCGCAAGTTCTGTGCAGGTCTTTGAACAGACCGAGCGTCTGGGCACAGCCCATGCCGTGCTCGCCGCCCGCCAAGCCTTGAGCAAGGATCAAACCTTGAGCAAAGAATATGATGATCTGCTCGTGGTCTTTGCCGATACGCCGCTAATCAAGCCGGAGAGCTTCACCCTCATGCGCCAAAGTCTGGCCGCAGGGGCTGATGTTGTAGTGCTGGGCTTTGAGGCTGCCAATCCCACAGGTTATGGCCGCCTGATCGTCGACAAGGGCGGTTTGACGGCAATTGTCGAACATAAGGATGCCACTGAAGCAGAGCGCCAGATTCATTTGTGCAATGCGGGCCTGATGGCGCTCGATGGCCGCAAGGCTTTGTCCATTCTCGATGCCATTGGCAATCACAATGCGCAGGGAGAGTTTTATCTCACCGATGCCGTCAAAATTGCCCGCGCTCACACAGGGACGGCGCGTTATGTGACAGTGCCTGAGAGCGAAGTTATGGGCGTCAATGATCGCATCCAGCTGGCGGCGGCCGAAGCGGTTTTACAACACCGGCTGCGCGAAGCGGCGATGCGCGCGGGTGTCACCTTGAAGGCGCCTGAGACGGTTTATCTCTCAATCGACACTCAATATGGACGCGACATCATCCTTGAGCCGCATGTCATCATTGGCCCCGGCGTTCGTATTGCGGATCATGTGCTGATCCGCTCTTTCTCACACATTGAAGGGGCAGAGATTGGCACGGGGGCGATCATTGGTCCCTTTGCCAGATTGCGGCCGGGCGCCAAACTTGCCAACGATGTGCATATTGGCAATTTCGTCGAGATCAAAGCCTCTGATGTTGCCGCTGGCGCCAAGATCAATCATCTCAGCTATATTGGCGATGCGTCTATCGGCGCCAAAACCAATATTGGGGCGGGGACGATCACCTGCAATTATGACGGCTTCAATAAATATCGCACTACAATTGGGGCGGGGGCTTTTATTGGCTCCAATTCAGCTTTGGTCGCACCCGTTACAATAGGCGATGGCGCTTATATTGGCTCGGGTTCTGTGGTGACAGAGAATGTCGAGCCCGATGCGCTGGCTCTGGCGCGTGGGCGTCAGGCGCAAAAGCTAGGCTGGGCCAAAACCTTTCGTGATGCGCGCCGAAAAGATCGCCCTTAGCGCGTGATGAATGGTGACTCAAGTTGATTTGAATTCGGCGCGCCAAAAGACTAATCAAACAACTCAAAGTGAGACGCGCAAAGCGCGATCTTAACTGAGAGTTTTGAATTTTCGCCCTATCTTGCCTATGGCTTAGGTTGGGGCTTGGAGATTGGCTGCATGTGCGGAATTGTCGGCATTATCGCAAATGAACCTGTAGCTGAGAAAATCGTCGAGGCGCTGCGGCGGCTGGAATATCGCGGCTATGATTCAGCTGGTCTGGCCACCCTCGAGCAGGGACATCTCACGCGCCGGCGCGCTGCGGGCAAGCTCAAAAATCTCGAAGAGAAATTACGCCAAGAGCCTTTGCACGGCACTATTGGCATTGGCCATACACGCTGGGCCACACATGGCCGCCCAACCGAGAATAATGCCCATCCCCATGCCACAAAGCGCGTTGCCGTTGTACATAATGGCATTATCGAAAATTTTCGCGAATTGCGCGAAGAGCTCACGGCGCAAGGCCATGTCTTTGTTAGCGAGACGGATACGGAAGTTGTCGCCCATCTCGTCGATCATGAATTGCAATCTGGCAAAAGCCCCAGCGAGGCGGTGGCCGCAGCGCTGCCGCGCTTGCGTGGTGCCTTTGCTTTGGCCTTTTTGTTTGAAGGTGCTGAGGGCCTGTTGATTGGTGCGCGTCTGGGTGCGCCGCTTGCCGTTGGTTATGGCACAGATGCCATGTATCTGGGCTCTGATGCTTTGGCGCTGGCCCCGTTCACAGATCGCATCAGCTATATGGAAGATGGTGATTGGGTTGTGCTGGATCGCAACAGCGCGCATTTCACTAATGCCAAGGGCCAATCGGTGACCCGCCCGCACTTGCGCTCGCAAGCCTCGGCCTTTTTGATCGATAAGGGCAATCATCGCCATTTCATGGCTAAAGAAATCCATGAACAGCCCGAGGTCGTGGGGCGCACTCTGGCCCATTATCTCGATATGTCGCAAGGGTGTGTGCGCCTGCCTTTCGATCTGCCCTTTGATCCGGCGCAGATCTCGCGCATCACCATCACCGCCTGTGGCACAGCCTTTTTTGCGGGCCTCATCGCTAAATATTGGATCGAGCGCTTTGCGCGTCTGCCAGTTGAAATTGATGTGGCCTCGGAGTTTCGCTATCGTGAAGCCCCCATGGATCCGCAAGGCCTGATGATTGTCGTCTCACAATCAGGCGAGACGGCTGATACTTTGGCGGGCTTGCGCTATGCAAAGCAGAATGGCCAGAACATCCTCTCTGTCGTCAATGTCACGACATCGACTATGGCGCGCGAGAGCGATGTAATTGCCCCCACGCTGGCTGGGCCAGAAATTGGTGTGGCTTCTACCAAAGCCTTCACCTGCCAATTGACCGTACTAGCCTGTCTGGCTGTGGCCTTGGGGCGCGCGCGCGGCACTTTGTCGCCCGAGGTGGAAAAAACTTTGGTGACAGAATTGATCGCTTTGCCGGGGCTGATGGCCGAGGCGATGAAACGCGAAGCGGCGATTGAGAGTCTCGCGCCTGCCTTGGCGAAAGCCAAGGACGTGCTCTATCTAGGCCGCGGGACATCCTATCCGCTGGCGCTTGAGGGCGCACTCAAGCTCAAAGAAATCTCCTATATCCACGCCGAGGGCTATGCCGCAGGTGAACTCAAGCATGGCCCCATTGCCCTGATCGACGAAGCCATGCCGGTGATTGTGATTGCCCCCTTTGATCATGTGTTCGAAAAAACAGTCTCGAATATGCAGGAAGTGGCAGCGCGTGGCGGCAAGCTCATCTTGATCGGCGATGACAATGCCGAGCGCGATTCAGCTGTGGCACTGCAAGCCACGATCAAAATGCCTACAATGGCGCCGACCTTTTCCGCCATTGCTTATTCCATACCCGTGCAATTGCTGGCCTATCACATTGCCGTTTTCATGGGCAAAGATGTCGATCAGCCGCGCAATCTGGCCAAATCTGTGACGGTGGAATGAGGGGGGGAGCAGGTGACACGAGCCGCATGAATGAAATACTTTGCGATAAGATAAGGCTTCTCGCACCGCCCTGCAGGCCTGTAGCCTTTGGATCGCTTGCCTAGTGAGGGATTGAATAGCCAATAAGTCTTTGACAGGTAAGAAATTCTGCAGCTCTCTCACCCACCATTTTCAAAACATAAAACTCAAAAGTTACTGCTATGCGGTGGATTGTTTGTTTCGGCTTGTTCTTATGCCTCTGCTGTGCTTATCATACATGTATATCTCCCCAGTCGCTTCGGTGGCTGGGCGCGAAGCCACCTTCGGGTGGCTTCTGCATTTTCGAGGTTAGATTTGCGCACATACATTTATGTCGATGGCTTCAATCTTTATTATGGCGCGTTGCGCAAGACGCCTCATCGTTGGCTGAATTTAGATGTCTTGTTTCAGCTTCTCTTACCTAAAAATAATATTCTCGAGATCAAATATTTCACCGCTTTGGTGTCGGCACGTCCCAACGACCCTAGCCAGCCGCAGCGCCAGCAGCTTTATCTGCGTGCCTTGGCAACTTTGCCAAAGGTGTCAGTGCATCTTGGGCATTTTTTGTCCACGAAGTCACTATGCCTTTGGTTCGCGCTCCCGGCCAGCCACAACAATACGTGAAGGTTATAAAGACCGAGGAGAAGGGTTCGGACGTCAACCTGGCCACTCATCTTTTACACGATGCCCATAGGGATCGGTTCGATCTAGCTGTTGTTGTATCTAACGTTGGTGAAGAACCACCACAGGTGAAACAATTAATTAATGATGTTGCTA
>CAIVAX010000577.1 GCA_903903935.1 uncultured Hyphomicrobiales bacterium
GAGCCCGATCCTGTGCGCGGCCTTGCGATGCGCAAAACCAATCTCATCCCCGATGTGATGAATACAGATTTGCCTTTGGACAATCGTCGCTCGCCCGGCTTCCGCCGCATCGAGCCCAGCATGACAGGCAATAAATTCTATCTCTGGATTGGTGAGCATCAGATCGGGCGTTATTCCAAGGCCCATGGCCATGCTTCGGGTCCGGTCCTCATCTGCTTGAAGGGCAAGGGCTATACACATACATGGCCCACCTCTTATGGCACTCGCCCTTGGGAATCGGGTCATGCGGATAAGGTGCGCCGGGTGGATTATGAGCCCGTTGGACTCGTCACCGCAGCCCCTATGGCCAATGATTGGTATCACCAGCATTTTGCTGTCGGGACAGAGCCTTTGCGCCTCACCGCTTGGTATGGCCCGCGCAAGCCCGGCCTCAATTGGGATGCAGCCGCCCCCGGCTCCAAGACCATAGACTTTGGCGCTATCGATATTCGCGATGGCGGCACAGCCATTCCCTATGATGAGGAAGATCCCGCCGTGCGCCGCGATTATGAGGCTTTGCTCGCCAAGGATGGCGTAAAAAGCCGCATGGATCCCAAGCTTTATGAGCGCCCGCCGGGGATCTGAGGACAAACTTGGCGTGTGCATAGAAAAAAGCCGGGCTGGCCCTCCCAGCCCGGTTTTGCTAGATAGGTTGCGGTTCGATTTTAACGATTCATTGTCTAAGTTTAAGATTTTTCATCCCTAAATGGTAAAAAAGTGCAATCTCATCAATGCATCTTCTAACTTCCCTTGGGCTCAGGCGTGCCTGCTGGCTCGAGGGGCAGGGTCATTGGGTGTGGCGTTTTGGGCACATGGGTGAGCCGATCGGATCTGCCCAAAGTGATTCGGTGCTGAGCTATTGACCCATGGAAAGGTCGCTGTGATAGATAATTCATTGTTCTTGAGTAGGGGTCGCCGTTTGTCGCTGCACACCACGCGCTGGTTGGGGTCTGCCCTGCTGATCGCGACTTTGGCGGCATGTTCAGCCTTGCCCGCTCAAGGCCCATCCACAGCCGATATGGTGAGCAATGCCAGCAATGTCTCCCCCTCGGCGGGCGGAGCCAATTATCTGCTCTCAAACGTCAATGATCGAACCGTTACCATTCTCGAGCGCCGTGGCCGGCCCAGTCTGGCCGGCAATTTTGGTGATTATCGCGGTCAATCGCCCAATCAAGTGATTGGCATTGGCGATATGGTCGCTGTCACAGTCTGGGAAGCTGCCTCGGGTGGTCTGTTCTCAACTCCCGCCCTCAATGGAATGACAACGGGGTCTCATTCTGCCGTTATTCCAGCCCAGCCCGTCTCGCGTGAGGGGACGATTACCATTCCTTATGCCGGCAGCGTTCGCGCGGCAGGTTTGACGACACAACAGGTCGAAAAATCCATTGTTGAAAAACTCACCGGCAAAGCGATTGAGCCACAGGCTCTGGTCTCCATGGCGACCAATATTTCAAACTCGGTCACAGTGACGGGCGAGGTGATTGCCGGTGCCCGTATTCCTTTGTCGCTGCGCGGTGATCGCATTCTGGATGTGATCGCCACAGCTGGCGGCGTGCGCGCGCCCGTCAACGAGACCTTTGTTTCACTGGGCCGCAATAACACAACTGTGCGTCTGCCCATGCAGGCGCTGCTGAGCAATCCGCAAGAAAACGTCTATATGCGCCCGGGCGATATTCTCACTCTGATGCGCGAGCCGCAGACCTATACGGCCTTTGGCGCGACAGGACGCAATTCACTCATGCCCTTCGATGCCATTGGTGTTTCGCTCGAAGAAGCGGTGGCCAAGACAGGTGGTCTGCTTGATTTGCAATCTGATCCGCAAGGCGTCTTCGTTCTGCGTGCAGAGCCTGTGAATGTTGCGCGTGAGATTGATCCCAGTTTCAAAATCGAGCCGGGTCAAACGACAGTCAATGTCGTCTATCAGGCCAATATGCGTGATCCCAGCACTTATTTCTGGGCCCGCCGCTTCCAGATCCGCAACAAAGACATCATCTATGTTGCCACTGCGCCTTTGACAGAAGTGCAGAAAACAATGGGCATTCTCTCTTCTGTCTATGGTCCGGCTTTGTCGCTTGGCTCGATCTGTGCGCAATCAGGCGCGCGCTGCTGATCAGGCGCTGCCTGATCCTATCAAACATGGCCCTCGACAAAAGCTCTCAACAGATGCGAGGCAATCGCAATATGTCCAGGCGGCAAAAGTCCGTCTGGATGCGCGCCAGCCAGCATGAGCTTGGCCTCCTGCTTTGAAAACCAACGGGCATCTTCAAGCTCAGTATGGTCTATTGTGATTTCCCGCGTCACCGCCTCAGCTAGACAGCCAATCATCAAAGACGCTGGAAACGGCCAGGGTTGCGAGGCCAGATAGCGCACGCGGCCAATCTCAATGCCAGCCTCTTCGTGAATTTCGCGGCGCACCGCCGCTTCCATCGTTTCGCCCGGTTCTAAAAAGCCAGCCAGTGCGGAATACATGCCTGTTCCAAAGCGCGCTTGGCGCCCCAGCAAGCACTGATCTCCATCAATGGCCAGCATGATCACAACAGGATCTGTGCGCGGAAAATGCGGGGCCTGACACGCGACACATTCGCGCTTCCATCCAGCTGAAGCCAGCACACTGGGGCTGCCGCAGACCGAGCAAAATCGGTGGCGCGCATGCCAATGCATCATGCTTTTGGCCTGCGCCATCATGCCTAGAATATCGGGCTCAAATAATCCTTGAACTGCCAGAGCCCGCAGATCCGCCAAGGCGAGATCGGGTCTTTGAACGAGAGAGAGCTGCGGGGGCATGTGCGGGTGAGTGAGAGCCAGATCAGCAGGCACATGGGCCGCATGATCGCTCAGCAAGCTGACAAAATAGGCTCTGGTTTGATCGCGCCCTAATAGGGCGACCTCTTGCACGGCGCCAAAACCCGCAACATCTTTGAGCCCAAACAGCGCCTGCGGGGCGCCAGAACTGGACTCCAGGATAAATTTATCCTGCACAATCGCAAAACTCACACTGGCCGGATCCGCTGTCAGCGTCGATAGAAGCCTAGCATCATCGCGCCCGGCCGAGAGCCGATCAAGCGGGTTGACGCCATAGCCAATGGCGGGGGAGCGATCTGGAAAAAGGCTAAAGTCAATCATGCGCATCCTAGTGTGATGTGACGAATTATGCGGCCCGCAGGGGGATGGGAACAGGAAAAAATCATCTCCTGCTTGCACAATCCCCAGCGCTAGTCCAAATAACCCTTGGGAGGTTGGCGTTGGACGTACCACTCGCCAATCGGGTCAGGTCCGGAAGGAAGCAGCCCTAACGAGAACGGGCGGGTCTTCGTCCAGCCTCCTACTGCAGCCATGCTACTGCAGCCATGCTATTGCAGCCATGCTATTGCAGCCATATGCGTGAGACCTGGCACACGTCGGCAGGATCAGCAGGCAGAATACAGGGCCAAAGATGAGCGACGGGCCTTCGTCCGAGACACAGGATTTGCCAATGCCCTCACTGGGGCTGGATCTGGGCACTGCGCCACAGAGCGCGAGTGCTGTGCCCTATCGTGTGCTGGCGCGCAAATATCGTCCCGCCAATTTTGATGATCTCATCGGCCAAGAGGCGATGGTGCGCACTTTGGGCAATGCCTTTGCGCTTGGCCGCATTCATCAGGCCTATATTCTGACCGGCGTGCGCGGGGTTGGCAAAACCACAACGGCGCGCATTCTTGCGCGGGCTTTCAATTATGAATTGCCCGCCCGTGGCGATCAGCCCGCTGTTACCAAGCCCACCATTCACATGCCTGATATGGGTGTTCATTGTCAGGCCATCATTGAATCGCGCCATGTTGATGTGATCGAAATGGACGCGGCCTCGCATACCGGCATTGACGATATTCGCGAGATCATCGAATCGGCGCGCTATCGCCCGGTGATGGCGCGCACCAAAGTCTTCATCATCGACGAAGTGCATATGCTCTCCAAAGCCGCCTTCAATGGTCTGTTGAAGACATTGGAAGAGCCGCCAGAACATGTGCGCTTTTTGTTTGCCACCACAGAAATTGAACGCGTGCCCGTCACCGTGCGCTCGCGCTGTCAGCGTTTTGATCTGCGCCGGATTGAATCAGATGTGCTCATTCGCCATTTGTCGGGCATTTGCGACAAAGAAGGCGTTAAAATTGATGCCGATGCGCTGGCATTGATTGCACGCGCCTCTGAGGGATCGGTTCGCGATTCCTTGTCGATCCTTGATCAAGCCATTGCCCATGGCGGCAGCGCCGATCACATTAGTCTTGAAGGCGTTGCGCTGATGTTGGGGCTGGCCGATCGCGCCCGCATCATTGATCTGTTTGAATCCATCATGCGCGGTGATGTGAAGAGCGCACTGGATGTGTTGAAAGAGCAATATGATCTAGGCGCTGATCCTGCCCTTGTGCTGACGGATCTAGCCGAATTTGTGCATTTCGTCACACGGCTCAAGCTGATTCCAGATTCCAAGCTGGATGCTGCCGTCACTCAACAAGAGCGTCAACGCGGCGCGCAATTTGCGCAATCCCTTTCCATGCCAGTGTTGACTCGTGCCTGGCAATTGCTCGTTAAAGGCTTGGCCGAGATCAAGGACTCGCCACGGCCTTTAGCTGCCGCTGATATGGTGCTGGTGCGTCTGGCCTATGCCGCCGATTTGCCAACACCCGATGATGTGTTGCGCCGCCTTACGCAGACGCCCAGCAAAGTCACAGGCGCTGATCAAGCGGGTGGATCTGCTGGCTCACCAAGAGGGCCCATGGCCTCGGCATCGGGGCAGCCGAACATGTCATCGGGACAAGCCATTCTGGCTTCGGGACAAACGACAGCGCGCCCGATTTTGGCCAGCTCGCAAAGCGCGGTGCAATACCAGCAGTCAGCGCCAGCTGTGGCAATTGCAGAGGCCAAAGATCTGCAGCCGCGCGTGCATCTGCACAGTCTAGAAGATGTGGTGAAGCTGGCGCAGGTGCATCGCGATATTCAGTTGAAAATGGCGCTAGAGCGCGATGTGCATTTGATCCGCTTCGAAGAAGGCTCGATCGAATTTTCACTGGCTCCGGGGGCCTCGCCGCAATTGGCCGCAACCCTCATGCGCCGCTTGCAGGAATGGACGGGCTTGCGCTGGATGGTGGCGATTTCCAATGCGCCAGGTGGGCCCAGCCTCAAGCAGGTTGAAGACGCCAAAGAGGCCGAGCGGCTTGTGGGTGTGCGCGCCGAACCTTTGGTGCGCAATGTGCTCGAACGCTTTCCCGGTGCGGAAATTGTTGCGGTGCGCGGGCCCGAGCCTGTGGCGACGACTGCGCAAATCAGCCCAGTCAATGACGCCAGCACGGATGAAATCGGCTATAGCGATGATATCGATCTTGATGATGATTTGTGAGGTTCTCCCATGAAGGACATTATGGGCCTGATGAAACAGGCGCAGGCCATGCAGGCACGTATGCAGGACATGCAGGCCGAATTGGAGCGCACGCTTGTGGAAGGCCAATCGGGCGCAGGTCTTGTGCGCGTGACCTTAACCGCCAAAGGCACCATGAAGGGCGTGACGATTGACGAGAGCCTGATGAAGCCTGAAGAGCGAGAAATCCTGGAAGACCTCATCGTCACCGCGCATGAAGATGCCAAGCGCAAGGGCGAGGCGCTGATGGAAGAGCGCATGAAATCGGTTACCGCAGGCCTGCCTTTGCCCCCCGGCATGAAACTGCCGTTCTGATCCATGGCGGAGACTCTTGGCGGGCCAGAAATCCAGCGCCTAATTCAATTGCTCGCGCGTCTGCCTGGGCTGGGTCCGCGCTCGGCGCGGCGTGTGGCGCTGCATCTTTTGCGCAAACGCGAAGACTTGCTTGGCCCTTTGGCTAAGGCGATGACCATTGCGCATGAGCGCATTCTCATCTGCTCGGCCTGCGGCAATATTGATACTTCAGATCCCTGCACATTATGTTGTGATCCGCGCCGTGATCCTCATATGCTCATTGTTGTTGAGACGGTGGCTGATCTATGGGCTCTTGAGCGCTCGGGCGCCTTAAAGGCGCGCTATCATGTCTTGGGCGGAACTTTATCCGCGCTTGATGGAATTGGCCCGCAGGATTTGCACCTTGATGCCTTGGTCAAACGCGTGAGCGAAGATCAGGTGCGCGAGGTGATCATTGCCGTCAATGCCACCGTCGATGGCCAGACTACAGCCCATTACATTACTGATCTGCTGACGCATCTGAATGTCAAAGTCACCAGACTTGCCCATGGCGTGCCAGTGGGCGGTGAATTGGATTATCTGGATGATGGCACAATTCTAGCCGCCATCCGCAGCCGCACCTCTGTGTAAGATAGACGGCGGGCCGGTCCTCGAGCGCTATTTTTTAATCAGGCTGATCGGAGTGCTTGGTGCCTCGGCAAATTCCAATTGCTCGATCCGATCGCCCCGCTTGGTGATCTTCTCCGCCGAGGTGGAAATCATGCTGACATCTTCCTGCGCTTGACGAAAATGCGTGTCGAGTTTGACAGCCCGCTCCTGCAAGCGTCGCACATCGGTGATGAGCAATTGCACTTCCTTCTGGATGTGATGGGCCTGCTCGCGAATGCGGGCATCGCGCACAATCGATTGCAAGACTTGCACCGCCATCATCAACAGCGAGGGCGAGACAATGATAATGCGGGCGCGATGGGCCTTTTGCATCACATCATCAAAATGCTCGATCAAATCGCCATAGACAGATTCAGCCGGCACAAACAACATCGCCACATCCTGCGTTTCGCCAGGAATGAAATAGCGCTCGGAAATATCTTTAATATGCTTGCTCAGATCAGCGCGCACGCGCTGGCCAGCTTGGCTGCGCAGGACATCATCAGCCGCATCGCGAAAGGCGGTAAAAGCTTCCAGCGGGAATTTGGCATCCACCACCATGACGCGATCATCGCCGGGCAGGCGAATGACACAATCGGGCCGATTGCGATTGGACAGCGTGCTTTGAAATTCATAAGCCGAACTGGGCAGGCCATCGCGCACAATCGCCTCCATGCGGCCCTGACCAAAGGCACCGCGCGATTGTTTATTGGCTAAAATATCTTTCAGCCCGACGACTTCCTGCGTCATGGCGGCCATCCGATTTTGCGCGGCATCGATGACAGCAAGGCGCTCATTGAGTTTGGACAAATGATCGCCAGTCGTTTTGGCGCTGGAGTCCAGCCCCTGACCCATGCGCTGGGTCACCGCATCCAGCCGCTCGGTCATCAGCCGGGTCAGATCGGCCTGCCGTGTGCCGAGCATTTCGGCCATGGTCTGCAAGCGGCCGGTCATGCTCGCATTGAGCGCATTTAACTCACTGAGCTTTTCATCAAGCTCGCGCTGCCGTTCAGCAGCGCCCGCTGCCTCCAGTGCCAAGCGGCTATTGGCGGCCATCTGCGCCCGGTAGAGGGCCAGAAGAACAATAAGCACACAGCCGCCCAAGGCCAATAAAATGGGCGTTAAGGTGAGGGACCAAGACCCAATGATCAAAAGCGGTGCATCCATTTTGCCAGTCTATCCTGATTCGTCTCCGCTTGCGAACGAAAGAAGAACGCGCAAGCAAATTGACCCGTGCAAACTCTGAGCCTATTTCAGAGGAAACCTTGATGAGGATCACCCATGGCCCTTCGCCCGATCATCTGCATTCCCGACCCCTTATTGCGGGTGCACTGCGAACCTGTCCTGAAGATTGATGAGGAAATCCGTGTCCTCATGGATGATATGCTTGAGACCATGTACGAAGCTCCCGGCATTGGACTAGCGGCGATACAAATTGCTATCCCCAAACGTGTGGTGGTGATGGATCTGGCCAAAGCCGATCATCCGCCAGAACCACGTGTCTTTGTGAATCCCGAAATCATCTGGTCGTCACCCGAAACGCGTATTTATGAGGAAGGCTGTCTGTCCATTCCCGATTATTACGAAGAGGTCGAGCGTCCCTCACGCGTGTGTGTGCGTTATCTTGATCGCGAAGGCCTGACGCAGGAACTCGAGGCCGATGGTCTGCTGGCCACATGTTTGCAGCATGAGATTGATCATCTCAATGGCGTCTTGTTCATTGATCATCTCTCGCGCCTCAAGCGTGAACGTGTGATCAAGAAATATACGAAAGCCGCTAAACTGAATGAACCCATCGCGCCCTCTGGTCCCAGAACGCGCGATCGCATTCGATGAGTGTGTGATCATGGCCCTGCGGGTGATCTTCATGGGCACGCCGGATTTTTCGGTGCCCACTCTGTCTAGGATCGTTGCAGACGGCCATCAGGTCGTGGCTGTCTATACACGTGCGCCAAAGCCGGCCGGCCGGCGCGGCCTCGAGCTGCGCCCCTCACCGATTCATGTTGAGGCCGAGCGTTTGAATCTGAGCGTATACACGCCCAAAACTTTGCGCACTCCTGAGATGAGCGCGCAAATGGCCAGCCATGGCGCAGATGTGGGTGTTGTTGTCGCTTATGGTTTGATCTTGCCGCTGCCTATTTTAAACGCACCGCGTTTGGGCTGTCTTAATCTGCATGCCTCTTTGCTGCCGCGCTGGCGCGGTGCTGCGCCTATTCAACGCGCCATTATGGCGGGCGATCCTCAGACAGGCGCTATGGTGATGCGCATGGATGAAGGATTGGATACGGGGCCAGTGGCCTTGGAGGATCGCATCGCGATCGAGGATCAGATGACTGCGGGCGATGTGCATAATGTGCTGGCGCAGCGCGGCGCAGATTTGATGTCCATAGCTTTGCTCGAACTTGAGCAGGGTCGCTTAAACTTTCATCCGCAATCTTCGCAAGGGCTCACTTATGCCCATAAGATTGAAAAAGCGGAATGTCCCATCAATTGGGCCCATCCCGCGCAAGAGGTGTGCAATCACATCCACGGCCTCTCGCCCTTTCCCGGTGCTTATTTCGAAGCTGATTTTGGCAAAGGCTTGGAGCGTGTGAAAGTGCTGCGCGCCAGCGTGATCTCGCAGCAGGGCAAATCTGGGGACAAGATCCCGGGGCAAGTGCTGGATGAGGCCTTGGGCATTGCTTGTGGAGAAGGCGCCATCCGTTTGCTTGACGTGCAAAGGGCAGGCAAAGCACCCATGCAGGCGGTGGAATTTTTGCGCGGCACGCGCGTCTCTCCAGGCATGAAGCTCAGCTAATGCCGCGCTATAAAATCATCATCGAATATGACGGCACTGGCTTTGTGGGCTGGCAACGCCAAACCAATGGCCTTGCCATTCAAGCCGTGCTGGAGGGCGCCATTTTCGCCGCCAGTGGGGAACAAGTCGTCGTGCATGGGGCAGGTCGCACAGATGCAGGCGTGCATGCCAGCGGGCAGGTCGGCCATTTTGATCTGACCCGGCACTGGCGCTTGGATCGTTTGCGCGATGCGATCAATGCCCATATGCGCGCCCATCGCATTGCTGTGCTCGATGCGCAAAGCGTGAGTGATGAGTTTGAAGCGCGCTTTTCGGCTATCCGCCGCAGCTATATTTATCGTCTGGTCAATCGGCGTGCGCCGGGCACATTTGATCGCGGCTATGCTTGGTATATTCGCCGACGACTGGATGCTGACGCCATGCAGGAGGCTGCGCAACGTCTCTTAGGGCGGCATGATTTTTCCACCTTCCGGGCCTCTGAATGTCAGGCCAATTCTCCCGTGCGCACATTGGAGCATTTCTCTGTGGTGCAAACGGGCGATCGGATCGACATTCACGCCAAGGCGCGCTCCTTTTTGCATCATCAAGTGCGCTCTATGGTCGGCTCGCTGGAGCATGTCGGCTCAGGCAAATGGAGCGCGGATGATCTTGAAGAGGCTCTGCACGCCAGAGACAGAGCCCGCTGCGGCGTGGTCGCGCCCGCCTGCGGCCTCTATCTTGTGGGCGTGGATTATGACGATGCAGAGGAGGCGCTGGCGCCAAATCGGCCGTAAAAGGTTTGCTTCTGGCTGGCCATGTCGCGCAGCAAGCGCGGTGGCGCAAAGCGCGATCCATGCTTCTCAGCCAATTGGTCACACAGCTGAGTAAAGCGCGCCACCCCCATGCCATCAATGTAACTGAGCGCGCCCCCCGTAAAGGGCGCAAAGCCAAAGCCCAAAATTGACCCCACATCCGCTTCGCGCGGATCGCTGATCACGCCCTCTTCAATCGTGCGGGCGGCTTCAACAGCCTGTGTGACGAGAAAGCGCTGTTTGATTTCGGTGCGGTCAATCATGTCAGGATCCAGATGGCGCTCTTGCAAGGCGCTCAAGCCGGTCCACAAGCGCTTTGGCCCTTTTTCAGGATAATCATAAAAGCCCTTGCCATTCTTGCGGCCCCAGCGCTGATGCTGATTGACCAAAGCATCAATCAAACGCTCTTGCGCGGGATTGATCGCATCAGCGCCAAGATCTTTTTTGGTGGCTTGTATGATCTTCCAGCCCAGATCCAACGCCACTTCATCATTGAGCGCCAAAGGCCCCACTGGCATGCCAGCCTGACGGGCGAGATTTTCAATCATCGCTGCAGGCACGCCCTCGCTGAACATTAAATGCGCTTCCAACAGATAATTGAGCACACAGCGATTAGCAAAAAAGCCGCGTGAATCATTCACCAAAATGGGCGTCTTGCGCAAAGCGCGGACATAATCGATCGCGCAGGCCATCGCTTGTGCGCCAGTCTTCTCGCCCTTGATGACTTCCACCAGCATCATGCGCTCGACGGGGGAGAAGAAATGAATGCCGATAAATTGCTCTGGCTTTGCGCTATTGAGTGCCAGCGAGGTGATCGGCAATGTCGAAGTATTGGAGGCGATGATCACATCAGGTTTGGCGGCAGCCAAAATTTTAGCAATCACATCGGCCTTGATGCTTCTGTCCTCAAAGACAGCTTCAATCACCAAATCAGCCTTGGCCAAATCTGTATAATCAGCAGAGGCGTGAATGCGCGCCAATAAAGCATCGCGATCTGCGCTGCGCGCTCGCCCCTTCATAATCTGATCGCTCATGAGTTTATGCGAAAGGGCTTTGCCCTTCTCTGCGCCCTCAAGATTTTGATCGATCAACACCACATTGAGGCCCGACAGCGCTGTGACATAGGCAATGCTGGCCCCCATAAAGCCAGCACCGACAATGCCAATGGTGTGTAATTTGGCAGGCGTAATGTCTTTTGGCCGTCGCGCCCCTTTGTTGAGCTCGCCCATGGAGACGAAGAGCGTGCGGATCATGGCGCGCGCTTCTTGCGAACGCAGAATTTTGGCAAACCAACGGCTCTCCAAACGCAAAGCCAAATCCATCGGCAATTGCAGGCCTTCATAGACGCTGTGCAAAATGGCTTTGACGGCGGGATAATTGTCCTGTGTCTCGCGCCGATAAATCGCATTGGCTGCTGGCCAAATCATCATGCCGCCAGCTGAATGCACTTTGCCGGACGGCAGACGAAATTTTGCATCATCCCAAGGTGCTTGCCCCTTGCCACCCTGACGGATCCAGTCCTTGGCCTTGGCAATAATCTCTGCGGCTGGGGCAATCTCATGCACAAGCCCCATGCTTTTTGCCTGCTGCGGGCGCAATTGCTCGCCCTTGAACAACATTTGCAGAGCATCGCCCGTGGGCATGAGGCGGGCAACGCGCTGTGTGCCGCCAGCGCCGGGAAACAGTCCCACTTTCACTTCCGGCAGACCAACGCGCACTTTCTCGCCATCCGCCATTACGCGATAATGACAGGCAAGGGCCAGTTCAAAGGCGCCGCCTAAACATGTGCCATTGATGGCAATGGCAAAGGGCTTGCCGCAGGTCTCCAAGCGACGATAGAGCTGCGAGAGCGAACGTGTCCCATCAAAAAAAGCCTGCATGGCTTTTTCTTCGCCCTCTTGCTTCATCTGGCGGACCAATAGCGCGCCCAAACCCTCCAGCATGGTCAGATCAGCGCCGCCCGAAAAGCTCTCTTTGCCAGAGGCAATCACACAGCCCTTGAGTGCGGCCTCTTGCGCGACATGGCTGACAAGCTCATCGAGTTCACGCATCACATCTTGCGTGATTACATTCATCGAGCGGCCCGGCATGTTCCAGACCAAGAGACCAATGCCATCGCTATCGGTCGAAAAGGTGAAGTTGACGAGATTCATCTCAGACCCTTTCGATAATCGTGGCTGTGCCCATGCCAGCGCCAATGCATAATGTGATCAGCGCCGTTGATTTGCCACTGCGCTCAAGTTCATCCACCGCCGTGCCCAAAATCATCGCGCCTGTTGCGCCCAGCGGATGGCCCATAGCAATCGCCCCGCCATTCACATTCACTCTATCGGGCGAGAGGTCGAAAGCTTGTAAATAACGCAGCACCACGGAGGCAAAGGCCTCATTGACTTCAAACAGATCAATATCGGCAATTGTCATGCCTGCGCGCGCCAAGACTTTGCGTGTCACATCGACAGGCCCGGTGAGCATGAGGGCTGGCTCTGAGCCAATATTAGCAAAGGCCTTGATTCTGGCGCGTGGTTTTAATCCTGCGGCTTTGCCAGCTTCCGCCGAGCCAATGAGCACAGCTGATGCACCATCGACAATGCCAGACGAATTGCCCGCATGATGCACATGATTGAGCGCTTCAACATCTGGATGGGCCTGAATGGCAACAGATCGGAAGAGCACACGTCTGAAC
>CAIVAX010000578.1 GCA_903903935.1 uncultured Hyphomicrobiales bacterium
CTGGCGTCAAAAATCTCGATGACATGCTCAAGAATGTGCCTGGCATTGGCGCAGTGCTGATTGGCGAAGGCGATCTTTCGCAAGAGCTGGGCGTGCCGCGTCAATATGAGCATCCCATTGTGCTCGAACATATGGCGCAGGTCGTCGCGACATGTAAGAAGCATAATGTTGTGGTCGGTCATCCTCATGTTGAAAACGACAATATGGAGCGCGTGATTGGCGAGGGCTATCGCTTCTTGATGTGCTCGGCACCGCGCAGCTATGGCAAGCTCGACAAGGCGATGAAACTCGTCGGCCGCGCCTAAGAGGATTGCACGCATGATCTATCCCGCATCAGGACAGGTGAAACTCGAGATCAATCTGGCTGATTCAGATCTCATGCGTGCCCTCAAAGCAGGCGAGATTGGCAGCGATCTCGTCACGCTGGATTATACCGGTCCTAAAACCGCCAATCAGGGTTTCAAACCCATGGTGCGCGAAGGCAAATTCGATGGCGGCGAGCTCGCCATCGTCACCTTTTTGCAAGCGCTTGAATTTGGCAAGCCATTGGTGCTCATGCCCGCCACAATGGTCGGCCGCTTTCAGCATTATCTGCTGGTCTATAACAGCGACAAGCGCCCCGCCATGACGCCCAAGGATTTAGAGGGCAAACGGGTCGGGATCAGAGCCTATACGCAGACAACAGCCATGTGGCTGCGGGCGCATTTGCAACATGATTATGGTGTTGATCTGTCCAAAATCACATGGGTCTGTTGGGATGATCCCCATCCTGCCGAATATAAAGATCCTGATTTCGTCAATCGCGTGCCAGCGGGGTCTAAATCACTCGATGATATGTTGCTCGATGGCGATCTCGATGCCGCTATTCCAGGTTATGATGTGATCAAACTTCCGCAGATCAAGCCCATCATTCCCGATCTTGCCTCGGCTGGTCGTGCCTTTTGGGACAAATATCACGCCGTCAGCGTCAATCACATTTTCACGATCAAGCGGGAATTAGCTGAACAGCGCCCCGATGTCGTCAAAGAACTCTATCGCATGTTGCTGGCGAGCAAACAAAAGGCCCCCGCCCCCATGGATGGCATTGATCCTCTGCCCTTTGGCTATGAGGCTTTGCGCAAGCCCTTGGAACTGGCAATCCAATATTCATTGGAGCAAAAACTGATCACGCGGAGATTTTCCGTTGATGAGCTCTTCCATAATGCCTCGCGCCATCTGGGCTGAAGCGATCAAGCCAAGCGCGCTTGGCTAGCGCGCTGTCCCAAGATTACCGTGATTTCCAAGGTATGCACAGCCGCTCAAGCCCATCAAGGATGAGCGAGAAGACGAGACCTAACAGGCCAATCGTCACAATACCGGCAAACATCATATCAACCTGTAGCAGGTTCCAAGAATTCCAGATCAAAAAGCCAATGCCCAATTTGGTGGCGACAAATTCAGCGGCGATCAAAACAATAAACGCAACTGCAATGCCAATGCGCAAGCCGGCAAAAATCATCGGCAGCGAGCCAAACAAAACAATACGCGAAAACACAATCCAGGACGAAGCGCCATAGTTTTTGGCGACATCCCAATAGATCTTTTCAATATTGGCCGCCCCCGTAAACGTATTCACGACAACGGGAAAGAACACACCAATCGCGACCAAAGCGATTTTGGACGCATCGCCAAAACCAAAGGCCAGAGCCAGCAAAGGCATTAGCGCAATCTTTGGAATGGGAAACAGCATGCTAATCAAAGGATCAAAGAAAATCCGCACCGGGCGGAACATGGCCATCATCATGCCAATGCAAATGGCCGGCAAAGTGCCAATGAAAAACCCCGCAAACACTCGCCAGAGTGTAGCGCTGACATGATCCTTCAATTCTCCGGTTAGGGTAATGTCGATAAAGCTTGCCACAATATCGGTCGGCGCAGGCAGAAAGCGCCGATCGCCAAAGCCGGCCATCAACAGGCCCTGCCAGACAATCAGCAGGCCGATGGGCGAAATGAAATAAAGGCTGCGCGCCTTTAATTTTTCTAATGCGGAGCTCACAGATTCAACTCCTTGCGGGCGCTCAAAACTTCATCCTCCAGCACATGCCAAATATCAACTTTGAGGGCGGCAAACTCTGCACTGCCCGACAGCGCAATCACATCGCGCGGGCGCTGGAAGGGCACATCAATGATCTGTTTTATGCGCCCGGGATGCGCGGTCATAATCACCGTCTTGTCGCCCAGCATCAGCGCTTCATCAATCGAATGGGTGATATAGACCACAGTCTTGCCCGTGGCCTCCCAAATGCGCACCAATTCCGCCTGCAAAATGGCGCGATTCTGCGCATCAAGCGCAGCAAAGGGTTCATCCATCAGCAACATGCCCGGATTGGTCACAAAGGCGCGGGCAATCGCACCGCGCTGGCGCATGCCGCCTGATAATTGATGCGGATAATGAGTGCGAAAACGCGTGAGGCCAACCAGCTTCAAGGCCTCTTCAACCCGCTCAGCGATTTCGGCCTTGTCGACACCACGTGTCATCAGGCCAAAGCCGACATTGGTCTCCACATTCATCCAAGGAAACAGGCCGCTTTCTTGAAAGACCATGGCATTTTGCACCGCCCAGCCGGAGGAATCGACTTGGATCGTGCCACTGGTTTGAGTTTCAAGCCCGGCCAGAATACGCAGCAAAGTGGATTTACCGCAGCCACTGGGGCCAACAATGCAGATGAATTGGCCCGGCTCGATTGCAAGATCGATCTGATCAATGGCAATAGTCGGGGTCGAGGCTGTTTGATAGACCTTGCGCAAGCCCTCAATCTTGATGCCGGCGCCACGCCGCTCCATCGCCATTACGCCCCCAATTGATCGTTAACTCCCATCATTCTTGGATACAGGCTTCTTTCAGACTTGCAAGAGGCTTTCAGAATTGCAAGAGGCCATACTAATGAGAGGCTTTGGGGGACCAACAAAGTGGGCAATGGCCCAGCCTCAGGGCAGGTTATCCCTTGCTTGCTCTTTACACCCAATAAAGCTGCATAAGCGGTTTGCTCAGTGCAAAAGCCTATGCTAGCCAAAGCGCCTGAATTCTTGACACATGAGATCTTTATTATGCAGCGCAGCACAGACCGGATTTTGACCACACATGTCGGCAGCCTCATCCGCCCCGATGACCTCAAAGATTTCATCCGCGCCAAGCAATCGGGCAAACCTTTCGATCTGGCCGCCTATAAATCCTGCCTCACCCATTCTGTGGCGGACATTGTCGCGCAGCAAGCCAAGGTCGGTATTGATATTCCCAGTGATGGTGAATTTGGCAAAGGCATTAGCTGGTCGCAATATGCGCTGGATCGCTTGAGCGGCTTTGAACGCCGCCCCGTGACACGCGAGACCAATCCCTTCAATCGCGGTCTTGATCGCAGCAAATTTGCTGCCTTCTATGCTGAAATGGATGCGGCTGATGGTATTAACACCACCGCAGATTCCATTTGCGTAGGGCCCATCGCCTATACCGGACAAGACGAAGTGCAGCGCGACATTGATAATTTCAAAGCCGCGCTCGGTAAGGTCAAAGTGTCCGAGGCCTTCTTGCCGGTCGCAGCGATTTCCAGCGTCATTCCCGATCGCAAGAATGAATATTATAAGACCGAAGATGACTGCTCGGCCGCCATCGCAGAGGCCATGCGCACAGAATATAAAATGATCGTCGATGCTGGCTTTGTCATTCAGCTTGATGATGCCAGAGCCGCTGTCACTTATGACCGCATGGTGCCGCCTGCTTCATTTGAAGATTATATGAAATGGCTGGGCAAGATGGTTGATCTCATCAACCATTCCATTGCTGGCATTCCCGAAGATCGCATTCGCTATCATGTGTGCTGGGGCAGCTGGCCCGGTCCGCATACCTCTGATGTGGCGCTAGAAAAGATTGTGCATGAAATCCTGCGCGTCAAAGCCGGGGCTTTGGTGATTGAAAATGCCAATCCCCGCCATGAGCATGAATGGAAAGTCTGGGAAAAGGTGAAACTCCCGCAAGGTCGCATTCTCGTCCCCGGCGTTATCAGCCATGCGACCAATGTGGTTGAGCATCCCGAGCTGGTTGCCGAGCGTGTCACACGCCTTGCCAAACTTGTGGGTCGTGAAAATGTGATTGCCAGCACCGATTGCGGCTTTGCTCAGGGCCCGCTGCTGCGCCGCGTTCATCCCAGCATTATGTGGGCTAAACTTGAAGCGCTATCTGAAGGCGCGCGCATTGCCAGCCGTCAACTCTGGTCTTGAGTCTTTTTAAAGAACACATCAAAAAACATCATAGGAGTGAACATGTCCGAGCGTAATAAGCCCCCCTTTCGTGCTGACCATGTCGGCAGCCTCATCCGTCCTGAACGCCTCGTTGCCGCCCGTTTGGGCCGCGAGGCAGGATCAGTCTCGGCGGATGAATTGCTGAAGATCCAGCATGAGTGCATTCGCGAAGTCGTCGATATTCAGCAAAATCTTGGCCTGAAAGTCGTCACAGATGGCGAGTTTAACCGCCAATCCTGGCAAACAGATTTTCTGTTGAAGATTGCCAATATTGGCCGCACGGAATCCAAAATCCGGGTGCGCTTTCACTCCAAGACGGGCGTGCGTGATAGCGCCCCGCCCTCATTGGTCGTGCAAGGCAAGCTGGGCCGTCCGCAGCCCATCTTCGTTGATGATTTCAAATTCCTCGCCTCCATTGCAAAGGGCACTCCCAAAGTGACCCTGCCCTCACCCTCTGTTGTGCATTTCCGCGGTGGTCGCAATGCGATTGATCCCAAAGCCTATCCCGATATTGAAGAATTCTATGATGATCTGGCCCGCGTCTATCGCGAAGAATTTGCCGGCTTGGTCGATGTCGGCTGCCGCTATCTGCAGATTGACGAAGTCAATCTGGCCTATCTGTGCGATCCGGCTCTGCGCGCCGAAGTCGTCAATATGGGTGAAGATCCTGCCAGCCTGCCCAAGACCTATTCCAAGCTGATCAATGCCACTTTGACCGATCTGCCTGCCGATATGACGGTCTGCATGCATTTGTGCCGTGGCAATTTTGGCGGCATGTGGGTGGCCGATGGCGGCTATGATCCGATTGCCGAAATGCTGTTCAACGACATTAAGGTCAACGGCTATTTCCTTGAATATGACAGCGAGCGCGCCGGTGGCTTTGAGCCTTTGCGCTTCCTGCCCAAGGGCAAGATTGCCGTACTGGGTCTGATGACGACCAAATCGCCCGATCTGGAAACCAAAGACGATCTCAAGCGCCGGATCGATCAGGCCGCCAAATTTGCTCCCTTGGAGCAATTGGCTCTGAGCCCGCAATGCGGCTTCTCCAGCGGCATTGGTGGCCAGACCATGAGTGTGGATCAGGAAATCCGCAAGCTTGAGCTGATCGTTGAAACCGCCCGCGAGGTTTGGGGATCAGCTTGATTCTCTGTTAGTATATCCGCCTGTTCTATTTAAATAGGTATACTATGCGACCTTCTGTCGTGCTCGACATTCAGAGAAATGCTGTGCGCGAAGCGGTAAACCGCTTCTGCACCGCTAATCCCCGCGTCTTTGGCTCGGTACTGCATGGCACTGATCGGGATGGGAGTGATATTGATCTTCTGGTCGATGCCCTTCCCGGAGCAACCCTGTTTGACCTCGGCGGGCTGCAAGACGAGCTGGAAAATCTACTCGGCCTTCAGGTCCATGTGCTGACCCCTGGAGACTTGCCTGAGAAATTTAGGGCGAAAGTGCTGGCGGAGGCTAAGCCTTTATGAGCGAGCATCGTCTTTCCGATTATCTCGATCATATTCAGAAGGCTGCTCAAGATGCCTGCAGCTTTGTAGAAGGCCTCACCAAACAAGATTTTATTACAGACAAGCGCACCCAGCAGGCTGTGATAATGAGCCTCATCATCATTGGTGAGGCCGTCTCGAAAATCATGGATCGATATCCAAAGTTTCCCGAAACTCAAAAGCAGATTCCTTGGATCAATATGCGTGGCATGCGCAACCGCATCGCCCATGGCTATTTCGACATTAATCTCGATTTAGTATAGGACACTGTGCAGACTTCACTTCCCGAATTACTTCAACAATTACCCCTTGTACCAAGTGAAAATGAAGACTAGTCGCAAATCGACACTTGTCCAGCGGGACAAAGACAATTCTCAGACGGAATTGCCCCCCACACTTTGCTCAAATCTTACGTTTTAACAATGTCAGAGCTTTGATTACGTAAGTGACCTTGAAATGACCGTCAGGACTGGTACAATATCCAAGTTGAGTCATTTTAACTCAGCTGATCTTTGGATCAGACATACTTTTTTACTATTTTGGTATCGGCCAGCTGATGCCATGTCCGACCGTTTTGGTCGGATTTCTGTTGGGGTCGCCCTAAGGCAATCCAGTGCAGAGCCCTTTTTACTTTAGCCCTTTGCGGAACGCGGGATCCTTTACGGATCGCAGCGGTCAAGCGTTTGCGCCTGTTGGCCAAGCCCTTGCTGCTGAGGACAGAGTGGACTGGGTCAGACAGATGAATGTGATTAGCAAAGTTGCAGCTCAAAAGGTTCAGGATCGTCGCCTGATC
>CAIVAX010000579.1 GCA_903903935.1 uncultured Hyphomicrobiales bacterium
AAATAACTAAAGCAGCATAACGCATTACAGACTCCCCTGTCTGATCCAATCAAAAGCGAGAATGAGCGTGGCCGCAAGTCAAATCTGCTCATCCTGAGATCAAATGAGGCAATCTTTTCATAAATTTAGTGACATTCTGAAGACATGCCATTGCCGTTTCCAAGCCGGAACAGTCACAGGCCCCTCAAAGGGATTGCAGCCCCTGCGCTCAAAGCGTGCCAGAAACGGCTCTACGCGTGCCAATCCCAAGAGGACGCTGCGCGCGGCAGGCTGCAATGAGCCAAGATTTGAGAGAGCCGCTGTGCGATGCTGCCGCGCCAAATCACAAATCTCGCGCAACGCCATCTCTAAGGCAGGGCTCATCTGTTGCTTCAACAGGCTTTGCGGATCGAGCTGATGTTTGATGATCACATCTTTAGGCAGATAAATCTGCCCACGCGCCGCATGCCTTGATAAGGATTGCAGCAGGTCAATCAATCCCAAAGCAACACCCGCATGGCCCACACAATCTGCCCCGCCGGGATCTTGTCCCTGCGCCAAGACCAAAGAGGCCAGACGCAACACGGAAGCTATCGTCTCGCCATAATATCCTTCCAGATCACTGACGCTCAGCATGGGATCTTGATAAAGATCGAAGACATGCGCCTCGATCAGATCTTGGAACGGCTGCAGCGGCAGCTGATATGTTTTAATTGTCTCAAGCACAGCGCTGGCCAGCGGATGCCCCTGTCCGCCAGTCTCAAACGGACTGATCGAGGCATGTGCTGGAAAGAGCGCATCACGCCACCATTGCAATCTGATTTCGCCCAAACCCGGTTCAGAGACGATCAAGGGAATGCGCTTGATCTCGGAGCTAAAGGCAAACAGAGCATGTAAATGCGAACGCACCGCTGCAGGCGCAAACAGGCAGGACAACCAAGTGTCCCAATCGTGCTGATAGAGCTGCTCTGCGCAATAGGCATAATCCTGATCCAGAGCTGGCTGAGCTTGTGTCTGGCTCATGCGCTGGCCAGCAGCACGGCGGCCACCGGCCGCTGTTCTTCCATCATAATATTATAAGTGGCTATGGCATGGCCTGTGGCCATAGCCTCCAGATGAATGCCCTGCTCCACCAAACCGCGCCGCAGATCAACGCCAATCGGCTCAAGTTTCGCGCCTGTGCCGATCAGCAGAAAAGAGACAAGGCCCTTGGGCAAATCAAGAAGAGGCGCAAGCACAGCCTGCGTCACATCGCCAATCTGAACAGCGTCAATGGCATGTATGCCGCTAGGCATCACCAACAGCGAGCCGCGATGCGACATGTCAGCGAAGCGAAAGCCCCCCGCCCCATAGGCCGAGATGACATGCTGACCGGGCAGATAGCCTTTATACATGCGCTCTGACATCAGCTTTAGCCCGGAGGGAGGCCAATAGATCAATCTACCGAGGAGTCAGCTTTGCCGCTCTCAGCAGCCAGATTGCGCACGCCCAGATAGATCAAAATGGGGGAGCAGATGAAGATGGAGGAATAAGTGGAAACAAAAATGCCCCACATCATCGCCAAGGAGAAGGAGCGAATGACATGCCCCCCAAAGAACACCAGCGCCAACAGAGCCAGAAACACTGTTGTGGCTGTCATAATCGTGCGCGGCAATACCGCATTGATCGACAGGTCAATCATGTCGGAAATCGGCATGCGCTTATACTTCTTCATCATCTCGCGAATACGATCAAGCACGACGACCGTTTCGTTCAGTGAATAGCCAACAATCGTCAAAATAGCGGCAATCGATGTGGTGTTGAACTCCAATTGCGTCACGCAGAAAAAGCCAACCGTGAGCAACAGATCGTGCATCGTGCCAATCACCGCACCAACAGCAAATTGCCATTCAAAGCGAAACCACAAATAGGTCAGAACAGCCACAATCGAGAGCACAACACCCAGCGTGCCTGATTGCACCAATTCGCCAGAGACGCGCGGGCCAACAACTTCCACCCGGCGATAGTCATAAGTCTCCGTGCCCAATGCCTCTTGCACTTTTTGCACAGCGGCTCTTTGCGCCACATCGCCACCTGGCTGCAGACGCAGACGCAAGGTCACATCGCTCTCATTGCCAAAGCCCTGCACTTCAACCTCGCCAAGACCAAGGCGATCGGCCGACGCGCGCAAAGCGGCAATGTCAGCCTTGCCCGATTTGGCGCGCAATTCCATCAATGTGCCACCGGCAAAGTCGATGCCGAAATTCATGCCAATCAGCAGGAAGGTCGCCACAGAAATGATCGAGAGAAAGGCCGAAAAAGGATAGCTCACGCGCCGAAAGCGCATGAAGCCAAAATTGGTGTGTTCGGGTGCGAGCCGCAGCAGCTTCATATGTTTGCCCGTTCAGATCGGCAGACGCGTGGGGCGGGCCCAGCGATACCATAGCGAAATCATCATCCGCGTCATGGTGACGGCTGTGATGATGGTTGTGAGAATGCCAAGGCCGAGCGAAACGGCAAAGCCGCGCACCGGACCCGAGCCCAGAAAATACAGAATAATCGCCGCCACCATCATTGTGGCATTGGAATCCACAATGGTCGCAAAGGCGCGATTAAAGCCCGCATCAAGGGAAGAGACTATCGAGCGGCCCAATTTATGTTCTTCACGTATGCGCTCATAGATCAGCACATTGGAATCCACCGCCATACCAATGGTGAAGATAATGCCGGCAATGCCCGGCAATGTTAAGGTCGCCTGCAGCAAAACAATCGAGGCAAAAATCATCACCACATGGATCAGCAAAGCCAGATCGGCAAACACGCCAAACACGCCATAGGTGATCAGCATATAGAGCACGACAAGACCAGCAGCGACATAGGCCGCCAATTTGCCTGCATCAATCGAATCCTGACCAAGGCCGGGACCAACCGTGCGCTCTTCGACAATCGTCAATTTGGCCGGCAGCGCTCCGGCACGCAACAGGATCGCCAGATTGCTGGCCTGTTCAACGGTAAAGCGACCCGAGATCTGGCCTGAGCCACCCGTAATAGGCCCTAAAATGCGCGGCGCAGAAATCACCTTGCCATCAAGCACAATGGCAAAAGGCTTGCCGACATTTGCGCTGGTCACAGCACCAAATTGCTGGCCACCTTTAATGTTGAAGCGGAAATTGACGACCGGCTCACTGGTGCGCTGATCAAAGCCGGGCTGCGCATCGGTGAGATCTTCACCCTGCACCATCACTTGCTTTTCAATCGGCAGCACGCCGGGCTGATCGGTCTGCGGCAACATTTCCACATCGGCCGGATTAAAGCCTGTATCGGCAACAAGACGAAATTCGAGTTTGGCCGTCGTGCCGAGAATTTCAATCAAGCGCTTGGTGTCTTGCAGGCCGGGCACTTGCACCAGCACACGATCAACGCCCTGACGCTGAATATTAGGCTCAGTCGTGCCCAAAGCATCCACGCGGCGGCGCAACACTTCAATCGATTGATCAACCGCGCGTCGCACTTTGTCCTGCGTGGCTTGCTCAGACAAAGTCAGACGCACCATGCCGTCTGTAGCTTCCGCAATATCAAAAGTCGGCGGTGAGGCAACGCCCAGCGCACTCATTCCGCTAGGCTGCGATTGCAAGCGCAATTTGGTCAGCGCCTTGGCCCGATCATTGGCATCAGTGACACGAAACTGCACTGTGCGGCCTTGAGCCCCAATGCCGCCGCTCAGAGTGCGAACATTTTCTTCGCGCAAGATCCGGCGCACATCATCGCGCAGATTAGCAACTTGCGTGCGCAGCACATCAGCCGCATCAACTTCCAGCATCAAATGCGCGCCGCCTTGCAGATCGAGCCCCAGCACAATCTGTTCGACCGGGAGCCATTTGGGCAATGCAGCCTTGATGGATTTAAAGCTCGTCTCGCCCAGCATGCTGGGCACAACCAGCAGCACAGCCAGCAAAGACATGAGCAGGATCGAGGTGACTTTCCAGCTTGAGAAGCGCAGCATGAAGATCAAAAATCTCTTTGGCCAAAACGGCGAGGCTTAAAACGGGGATACGAGCGGCCCTCAGGAGCCCGAGAGGACGAAATAGGCTTACCCTTCCTTGACGGGCTCACCTTTGGAGCGAACATCTGAAATCATGCCACGCAAAACACGCACTTTCACATTTTGCGCGATCTCGACTTCAACTTCCGTCTCGTCATTCACTTTAGAGACTTTACCAATCAGACCACCAGCGGTCACAACTGTATCCCCACGGCGGACATTGGCGACCATATCCTGATGCGACTTCTGCCGACGTTGTTGCGGACGCAGGATCAGAAAATACATGATCACCAGAATAATGCCGAAAGGGGCAATCTGGATCAAAATATCCTGCGTGCCGGGAGCTCCGGCAGCCTGAGCAAAAGCGGGCGTCACAAAATTCATCGGCTCTCCAACTCCAGACTGGGCCCCAACATATGGGCCTTAGTAAATTTGGCCGGACTATACCTTGCACAGCCTCGAAAGCAATGCCGAAGCGAGCTTTCTCAAGGGATCAAAAGGCTTCTCATAGCTAGACGCGGCTTGACGAACCGGCTAAAGCCCCAAAAGAGCCCCATCGGATGAGACAAATGGCCAAAAAGCCCCTTCCCCGCAAAAAAGTGACCCGAAAGCCCAAAGCTTCTGTGGCCGAGCTCCAAGCAAGCGAGTTCAGCGCTCAGCTTGCCCGCATCGCCGAGGCGCTGGATCGCTTAGCCCCCGCCGCTCTTGCCAGTGCTGATTTTGCCGCCGCCGATGCCTTTGTCTGGCAGGCCGCAGCCGCGCGTCTGGCCCCAGTGCCCAAAGTCAACCGAGTCGAGCTTGAGCTTTTGCGCGGCATTGACCGCGTCCGCGATCAATTATTCGACAATACGCAGAGATTTGCCCGTGGCCTATCGGCTAATAATGCTTTGCTCTGGGGTGCTAGAGGCATGGGCAAATCCTCGCTGGTGAAAGCCGTTCATGCCCAGATCAACTATAAGCTCCCCAAAAAGGCGCCTGCCCTCAAGCTGATCGAAATCCATCGTGAGGATATTGAAAGCCTGCCGGTGCTGATGAATCTGGTACGCGCCGCGCCCTATCCCATCATCATCTTTTGTGATGATCTCTCCTTTGATGCCAATGACACCTCCTACAAATCACTTAAAGCAGTACTTGAAGGTGGCATTGAAGGACGCCCTGACAATGTTGTCTTCTATGCCACCTCCAACAGGCGGCATTTGCTCCCCCGCGATATGATGGAGAATGAACGCGCCAGCGCGATCAATCCGGGCGAAGCGGTAGAGGAAAAAGTCTCCCTCTCCGATCGCTTTGGCCTGTGGCTTGGCTTTCACAAATGCTCGCAGGATGAATATCTCGAAATGGTCTTTGCCTATTGCGATCATTTCAAACTCAAGCAAGAGCGCGCGCTCATCGAATCCGAATCGCTGGAATGGGCCACCACACGCGGCGCCCGCTCAGGCCGCACGGCTTGGCAATATGTGCAAGATCTTGCAGGTCGGCTTGGCCGACGGATCGGCTAAAAAGCCGGCTTGGTCGACGGATCGGTTCAGAAGCCAACTCAAAAGCAAACGGCAGGCCTTTCTTGGGACCTGCCGTTGATATCAGCCTTCGTGTCTCGCGGAGACTGAACTTATACTCAAAGCCTCACAAACCAGCCAGAAAGCCGGTGGGATCAACAGGCGTGGACCCCTTGCGCAATTCAAAGTGCAATTGCGGCGAAGAGACATTTCCAGATTGGCCTGATTTAGCCAAGGTCTGACCACGCTTCACGCTATCGCCGCGTTTGACATCGAGATCGCCATTATTGGCATACGCCGACACAAAGCCATTGGGATGCTTGATCAGAACAAGATTGCCATAGCCCTTGAGCTCATTGCCAGCATAGACAACAACGCCCGCTTCGGCAGCTTTCACCGGCGTGCCTTCAGGCAGAGAAATATTAATGCCGTCATTGCTGCCTGACTTGAAGCCTTGAATCACACGGCCACGCGCGGGCCACCGAAATTCAGGATTGGCTGAATCAGACAGAGCCTCTTCTTTGACATTGGCGGGCGTCACAGTTGCAACCGGCGTGCGATCAACTGCAGCTGTTTTGGTGCTTGCCACCTCCTGCTTGGCGGGCTGCTGAGCTGCAGTCTTTTCACTGCTGGCAGTGGCCGTCTTTGCATTTGCTGCAACCGCCTGAGTTGTTGTCTTGGCCTCAACTGGCTTCACCTGATTGGCTTGGGCGGTAACCGAGGGGGGTTTATCAGCAGGCTTTGTGGCTTGCGTTGATTGCGCAAGTGTCTTGCCCGTTTGTGCCACTTGAGGAGCCGGTGCAATGACTTTGGCATTGGCTGTCTTGCTTGCTTCCACTTTCGGCGCTGCCAGCTTAGGCGCTTCCAGCTTGGGTGCTTCGATCTTTGGCGCTTCCGCTTTAACAACTGGGGCCTGAGTGGCCGAAGCATTATAGACCGGAACCACAAGGCGCATGCCAGGCTCAATCTGAGCAGCTGTCAGGCCATTGGTTTTGAGAAGAACATCGGCAGGCACGCCATAACGGGCCGAAATCGCCCCAAGGCTATCGCCCTTGGCCACCACAATCGGGGTGCCACCAACAGCCGACCAATTGGGCGAGACTTGCGGCGCTCTAGCGGCAATACCAGCCGTCATATCTGTGCGGGAAGGCACAGCTGCCGCACTCTTCATCAGCGGGCTTGGTGTTGAGGGAGCGGTATAGACAGGATTAGGCGCCGGCAATGGCGATGAAATGATCTGACCCGCTGAGGCTCTGGGCGCTTCGATCAGATTCGTCTCAGACAGTGATTGCCCCCGGCTCTGACCAACGCCCGCATCAGGAAGCAGAGTCGTACCGGTGGGATTGTGATCTATTGACCCTTGAGCAAAGCGAGTCACTTCACTCGAACAGCCCGCTAATAAACCTGTTGCAAGACCGACATAGGCGATACACGCAACCAGTCGGTTCTTTTTTCTTTGAGGTTCAAGACACATTGGACAACCCGCACTAAACGCCTGATCAACGACCAGATTAAACGCCAGTAGGGTTAAGGCTCGGTTTATGAAAATGAATTTTAAAAAATAAGTGAGCGGCCGAGGGACAAGCTCACAAGACTTGCGACAGCCCCTCCAGCAAGGCGGGCATACGCGCCAAGCCAATCTCTTGGCGCTCAAAACCTGATTGTTTATGGGCATATCTGACAATTTTGGTGACTGCCTCTTGTTTGGCGACACCCTCTTGGCGTCGTCCTGCAACGATCACACCGCCATCAGCCAAGAGCTCGAGAAAATGATCTGGCTCTTGATTCAACACACCATGCACCAGAATACGATCATAGGGTCCCGAATCGGCGGCGAGCGCAAGGCCATCGCCCCACACGACACTGACATTAGCAGGCGCCAATTGCGCCAATCTTGTCTTGGCGGCATGGGCAAGGGTCTTGAACCGTTCATACGAATCGACCTTGGCCCCCAGACTGGCAAGAATCGCTGTGGCATAGCCAGAGCCCGTACCAATCTCCAAAACCCGCTGACCGGGCTCTACCCGCAGCGCTTCAATCATACGAGCGACCAAAAAGGGCTCGGGCATGGTCTGGCCACAGGCAATGGGCAAAGCCACATCCCGCAGCGCCAGATCGCGATATTTATGCGGCGCAAAGGCCTCGCGCGGGACCAGTTCAAGCGCCCGCAAGACATTGACATCCGCTATGCCGCGCACGCGCAGGCCTAGAACAAATTCCATTTTGGCTTGGGGCGATTCATTCTCAACCCGCCGCCCCTGCAGTTCACTCTCTTCAGCCTCGAGCAACTCGGAATGAGGAGCGAACGAAGGTTCATTCTCGCGGCTAATCTCGTGAGTCTCAGCAGCTGGCTCTGGATCCAGAAAGGAGAACAATGGCAGCTGAATGATCTTGCCGCGCTTGGCCATTAGCTGAGTGCCTTTTGATAGGT
>CAIVAX010000580.1 GCA_903903935.1 uncultured Hyphomicrobiales bacterium
CCTGATAATCAGGATTGGACAATCCATCTGGCTTGGCGCGTGCCTGTCAATGATGTGAGCATGACCACATTCAGCATCAGCCTGCGTCGTGGCGATCCCAATGATCCCAATCTGCGCGAGACCAAGCGCGCACCGCTTGTGCCAGATCCGACCTTCTTGTCCGAAGAAATCTTGGCGGGGCGCATGCGCATTCAAGATATCGACCCCACTTATCGCGGGCTCTTTGTCGTGCAAGATAATGTGGCCTTGGCCGGACAGGGGCGGATTGTTGATCGCAGTCTTGATCGTTTGGGCCAATCAGACCGCGGCATTACTTTGCTGCGCAAGCTTTGGGACCGCGAGCTGAAAGCCTTGAAAGCAGGCAAGCCCATCAAGAATTGGCACCGCCCCACAGAGCGACTTTTTTTGCTGGTCAATGCCCCCACAGATATGGCGGACATGCCCTCCTCATCTTGACATCCATCCAACATGAAAGATCTCTCCATGCGTTTGACATCTGCTCTTGTGACCAGTTCGCTTATCTTGGCTTGTGGGCTGACCACCGCCGCCACAGCTCAGACCCTTTCACCTGCCCTGCAAAAGGTGATTGCGGATTCAGCCAAAGATCCCAATCTGTCGCTCTCTTGGAGCCAAGCCACTATGGGCGGCACCAAGGGCGCAGCTGATTTTGAAGCGGGCATGAACAAAATGTTTGGCACCAAGATCAAAATCAAATTCACGCCCGGCCCCTCCATGCCTGCCATTGGCAATGAGATTGCCATGCGTGCCAATGCCGGACAGCCCTCTTCGACTGATGTCTTCATCGCCTTTTCACGCGATATGGCCGAATTGATCGAGAAGAAATTATTCATTCCCGTCAATTGGACTGAATTGGCCCCGGGCCGCATTCCCAAGGAAGCCGTTGAGGCCGATGGCACAGCGCTCAAAATCATCACAGGCCTTTTGGGTGTCACTTATAATACGCAGCTTGCCCCCTCCAAGCCTGAGAGTCTGGCTGATTTCCTGAAACCCGAATGGAAGGGACGCATTGCCACAACACCCTATTCCGCTGGCTTTGATATTCTGGCAGGCAAGGATGTGTTTGGATCACCCAAGGCGCTCGATTATGCCAAGCAATTATCGCCGCAAATTGGGGGCCTCACCCGCTGCGATGAAAATGAGCGTCTGGCCTCAGGCGAGTTTCTTGCCATGGTAATTGATTGCGGCGATCTGGGCCAGCAAACCTTAATCAGCAAAGGCGCGCCCATCGCTCATTTCACCCCTAAGGATTATCCGGTGATGAGCTTCTATTATCTCACCGTGCCCAAAAATGCCGCCAATCCCAATGCCGCCATCCTGTTCACTGTCTATGCTTCACTGCCGGAAGGCCAGAAGATCATTCGCGAATATTGGGGCGGTGATCTGCATCTCTATCCCGAAGCGCAGACGCATAAAACTGCGCTCGAGGTCGAAGCCAAAATTGGTCAAAAGCTCCACAGCATTGATCTTGCCTGGCAGAACGACAATGCGGAAGGCCGCAAGACTCACGCTGAGATCAACAAAACTCTCGCCGTGAAGAAATAGGCCACAAGTAGAAATAGGCCAATTGTCAATGGCGCATTTATCTGCCCAGCGGATCAGGGCATGAGTATAAATCCAAATCAAAACCGGGGATGGTCTTTGACCAATCCCCGGCATCTTCTTTTGCGTGGCAAAACCGACGCATCAAAGACGGATGGCTTGACCTCAGGCCTGCTGGTGCTCGTCCAATCCATCAGCGCGATTATTTTGCTGCTGTTAGGCTGCGTCATCTGGCTCAGCTTTACTGAGGGTCGCCCGGGCGATCCGGATATGATTTTCACCACACAAAATTTTGCTGAGGTTCTTTCAAGCTCTTTCACCTGGCAGGTGATGGCCAATACGATTGGCTTTTCCCTTGTGACGATTTTCGTCTCTCTGGCCTTTGGTTTGCCGATCGCTTGGCTGGTTGAGCGCACAGATTTTCCCGGCCGCACGCTCGTCTTCACCTTCATGACGCTTGGCATGTTGATTCCCGGCTTTGCCATTGCCATGGGTTGGCTCTTCATGTTGCACCCACGCATTGGTCTGGTGAATGTGTGGCTGCGGCAAACCTTTGGCTTGATCGATCCTGTCTTCAACATTGCCTCGATCATTGGCATGGGCTGGGTGCAAGGCCTCAGCCTCGCTCCTGTCGCCTTCATCATGACAGCCGCCGTTTTTCGCGCCATGGATCCTTCGCTCGAGGAGGCCGCGCAAATGTCGGGCGCCGGGCGGATGAAGATTTTCACCCGCATCACCTCACAATTGGCTTGGCCGGGAATCCTGGCTGCTGGTCTTTATATTTTCACAATGGGCTTTGCCGCCTTTGATGTGCCTGCCATCATTGGCTGGGGCAATCGCATCTATACATTCAGCACTTATCTTCTGCTGCAATTGAAGCCCGATGATAGCGTGCCGCGCTTTGGCATGGCTGCGGCTCTCTCAACTTTGGTGATCGGCCTCGCGCTGGCTTTAAGCTTTTGGTATGCGCGCATGCAGAAGCAATCGGGGCGCTATCAAACTATTTCCGGCAAAGCCTATCGGCCCAATCGTCTGCGTCTGGGGCACTGGCGTTGGTCCGCATGGGTCTTTGTCGCTCTCTATCTGATGTTAAGCAAATTACTGCCGATTCTATTGATGATCTGGGCCTCGCTGCTGCCCTTTTTCCAAATGCCCTCGATGGCGGCTTTAAAAAATATGTCGCTCGATCATTACACCAAGGATTTGCCTTGGGAGCTGATCTTTGATGGCATGCGCACGACCTTTTTGCTGATGCTGATAGTGCCCAGCCTCACCATTATTGCGAGCTTTGCCTTTTCTTGGATTGTGCTGCGCACGCAACTGCGCGGCCGCCATTGGTTTGATTTCATCGCCTTCCTACCCCATGCCGTGCCGGGCATTATTTTTGGTGTCAGCACCTTATTATTCGCGCTCTATGTCGCTGGGCCAAAAGTTCCGCTCTTTGGCTCTATTCTCAGCCTTGCAATCGTCATGCTGATTGCCAGATTGAGCTATGGCACACGCATGACCAATTCAGGCCTGATGCAATTGCATCGTGAGCTCGAAGAATCGGCAATCACCAGCGGCGCCTCCTCAGGCGCTGTGATCTTGAAAATCATCACGCCCCTCATGGCGCCCACTTTGATCTATGCTTGGCTCTGGGTGGCACTACTCACCTTCCGCGAACTCACCCTCGCCATCGTGCTGACCACTCGCGACAACATGACCCTCCCCGTTGTCGTCTGGTCGCTCTGGCTCAGCGGCGGCTTGGGCACGGCCTCTGCCCTGACCCTGATCTTGCTGGTGATGATGCTGCCGGTGATCGGCCTGTATTGGTATGTATCGCGCAAGCGCGGGCTCTCAATCTGAGCTTTTATAAAAATTATAACTATTCATAGGTTGAATGATCGCTCGGCCTGACAATATGTAAAGTCTCTCTTGCTGATCGGTCTTGATTCGATGCGCCATCTCCTTCGCCCCCATCTGTTTGCCGCCTCTTTGCCGCTGATCGCACAGGCTGCTCCGGGCTCTGCCCAAGCCGCAGCCCCGAACCAGCCCGATCTTGGCGCTTTGCCCGAATGGCGGCTGAGCGATCTCTATCCGTCCATGGACTCGCCTGCCTATGCCAAGGACCTTGCTGAGGCTGTGGCCGAGTGCAAAGCCTTTGCTGACACTTATCGCGGCCGGCTCGAAGAGCTGGCCAAGGTGCCCAATGCCAGCCAGACGCTAGGCGAAGCCGTGCGTCGTTATGAGGCGATTGAGGACAGACTGGGCAAGATCATTTCCTATGCCGGTCTGATCTATTTTGCCGATGCGTCCAATCCGGCCCATATGAAGTTTTATGGCGATGCGCAGGAAAAGATCACCGACGTCACCTCGGATATTTTGTTCTTCACGCTCGAGCTCAATCGCATTGACGATAGCCTGCTCGATGACGCGGCGGTTCAAGCGCCCTTGTCACATTGGCGCCCTTGGCTCGAAGATATTAGGCGCGAAAAGCCCTATCAGCTGGATGATAAAATCGAGCAATTGTTCCATGAAAAATCAGTGACAGGTCGCAATGCCTGGAACCGGCTGTTCGACGAAACTTTGGCAAGTCTGCGCTTTCGCATCCATGATCAAGATCTCTCGATCACCCAAGCGCAAAATCTGATGCAGGATCCAGATGAAGCCATTCGCAAAAGCGCTGCCGAGGGCATAGCCAAAACTTTGGGTGAAAATCTGCGCACCTTTGCGCTGATCACCAATACTCTGGCCAAAGACAAAGAGATTGCCGATCGCTGGCGCGGCTTTAAAGACATTGCCGATTCTCGTCATTTGTCCAATCGTGTTGAGCGCGAAGTCGTCGATGCCATGGTCAGCGCTGTTGAAGACGCGCATCCACGCTTGTCGCATCGCTATTACAAGCTCAAGGCCAAATGGTTTGGCAAGGATCAGCTCGATCATTGGGATCGCAATGCGCCTTTGCCCAATGGCGTCAATCGTGACTATCGCTGGGAAGAAGCGCGCGACATAATCCTCAAAGCCTATGGCGATTTCTCGCCCAAACTCTCCTCCATCGCGCAAAGATTTTTTGATGAGAGCTGGATTGATGCGCCTGTGCGCCCGGGCAAACAATCAGGCGCTTTTGCCCATCCCACAGTGCCCTCGGCGCATCCCTATGTCTTGGTCAATTATATGGGCAAGCCGCGCGATGTGATGACGCTGGCGCATGAATTGGGCCATGGGGTTCATCAGGTTTTAGCTGGCCCCAATGGTGCGCTCATGGCGCCCACACCGCTGACTTTAGCCGAGACGGCTTCGGTGTTTGGTGAAATGCTCACCTTCCGCGCTTTGTTGCGCCATTCTGGCCCCGATCAACGCCGCACGCTTTTGGCTCAAAAGGTTGAGGACATGCTCAACACTGTCGTGCGGCAGATTGCCTTTTATTCCTTCGAACGCAAATTGCACACGCAGCGCCGCCAAGGCGAGCTGACCGCAGAACAAATATGCGAAACTTGGATGAGCGTGCAAGCCTCGAGTCTGGGGCCGGGCGTGCGGTTAGGACCGGGCTATGAGACCTATTGGTCTTATATTCCCCATTTCATCCATTCGCCCTTTTATGTCTATGCCTATGCCTTTGGCGATTGCCTCGTGAATTCACTCTATGGCCGCTATGAAAAATCAGCTGATGGCTTTGTTGAAAAATATTTCGCTTTGCTTGC
>CAIVAX010000581.1 GCA_903903935.1 uncultured Hyphomicrobiales bacterium
CGGCTGGGATTCACGCATGCGGAAATCAGCGAATTCATGCGCGATGCCGGGCTTGATTTGATGACTCATCAAGAGCTCGCGCCCAATGATGCCTCGGGCAAAACTTTGACTGTCTCCCTTTGGGTTGGTCGTGATCGGCGCGTGCGCAGTGATGATCTCTCGCGGGTCTATGAGAGTTTAGCCTAATGTCAGCAAAGCCCCTTCGCCTCAGCCGTGCCGGACCTAAGCCTGTGCGCGTTTCGTTTGAATTCTTTCCGCCCAAAACCCCCGATATGGAGGCCACACTTTGGGAGGCGATCAATCGGCTGGCGCCTTTGCAGCCTAATTTTGTCTCGGTGACCTATGGGGCTGGTGGCTCAACGCGCGAGCGCACGCATAATACTGTGGCGCGCATCGTCAAGGAAACATCGATCAAGCCTGCCGCTCATCTGACTTGTGTTGCGGCGGCGCGCGAAGAGGTGGATGAGGTCGTGCGTCACTATTGGCAGGCGGGCGTGCGTCATATTGTGGCTTTGCGTGGTGATCCGAGCGGCGGATTGGGCACACAGTTTGAGCCACATCCCGGTGGCTATGCCTCTTCGACCGAGCTGATCAAGGGCATTCGTAAGATTACCGATTTTGAAATCTCTGTCTCGGCCTATCCGGAAAAACATCCCGAGAGCCGCTCCTTGGAGCAAGATCTCGACGCGCTCAAAGCTAAGATTGATGCGGGCGCGACACGCGCAATCACACAATTTTTCTTTGAGAATGATCATTATTTGCGCTTTGTTGAGCGCGCCCGGGCCTGTGGCATCACCATTCCCATTCTACCGGGCATTGTGCCTGTGCTGAATTTTAATCAGACAGCCAAATTTGCACACCAAGCTGGCGCGAGTGTGCCGCACTGGCTGGCGGAGCGGTTTGCCGGTCTTGATCAGGATATGACGACACGCCGGCTGATTGCTGCAGCGGTTGCAGCCGAGCAAGTGTTGGATTTGGTCGATCATGGTGTGGAGGATTTCCACTTCTATACGATGAACCGGGCCGATCTTGTTTATGCCATTTGTCATTTGCTTGGCTTGCGTCCACATTTGCAAGCAGGGAGGCTTTGATGCCATCTCCTCATTTCGCTCAAGGTGCTGAAGTTCGCGCTGCTTTGAAGGCACTGGCGCGCGAGCGTGTGCTCTTGCTGGATGGTGCCATGGGCACAATGATTCAGGATCTTAAACATAATGAGGAGATATTTCGCGGTGCTCGTTTTAAGGATTGGCACAAGGATCAGCGCGGCAATAATGATGTGCTGGTGCTCAGCCAGCCTGATGTTGTGCGCGAGATTCATCTGAAATATTTCCTGGCAGGCGCAGATATTTGCGAGACCAATACATTTTCTTCAACCTCGATCGCGCAGGCTGATTATGGTCTTGAGAGCTATGCTGGCGAGCTCAATCGCGAGGGGGCGCGCTTGGCAAGGCAAGCGGCTGATCTGGCGCAGCAGAAAGATGGTCGCCGCCGCTTTGTGGCTGGCGCCTTGGGGCCAACCAATCGCACCGCCTCCATCTCGCCCAATGTCAATGATCCGGGTTTTCGCGCTGTCACCTTTGATGATCTGCGGTTGGCTTATGCCGAGGCCTCACGCGGGTTGATTGAAGGTGGTGCTGATCTTTTGCTGATCGAGACTATTTTTGACACATTAAATGCCAAAGCCGCTTATGCCGGGATTGCCGATAGTTTTGCCGCGCTTGGTGTTGATTTGCCGATCATGTTGTCGGGCACAATCACGGACCTGTCCGGGCGCACGCTGTCTGGCCAGACGCCAGAAGCGTTTTGGAATTCGCTGCGTCATACCAAGCCGATCAGCGTTGGCTTGAATTGCGCTTTGGGCGCGCGTGAAATGCGCGCTCATATCGCCGAGCTCTCCCGCATTGCCGATACGCTGATCTGCGCCTATCCCAATGCCGGTCTGCCCAATGAATTTGGCCTTTATGATGAGAGCCCCGAATATATGGCCGCATTGATGGGTGAATTTGCCGATGCAGGTCTGGTGAATATTATTGGTGGATGTTGCGGCACAACGCCGGATCATATTGCCGCGCTGGCTGATCGTGTGCGCTCTGTGGGACCGCGCAAAATTCCAAAGATCGAGCCCATGCTGCGTCTGGCTGGGCTTGAGCCATTCACGCTGACACAAGACATTCGCTTTGTGAATGTGGGTGAGCGAACCAATGTGACGGGCTCCGCGCGGTTCCGTAAATTGATCACAAATGGTGATTATGCAGCGGCGCTCGATGTGGCGCGCGATCAAGTGGTCAATGGCGCGCAGATCATCGATATTAATATGGATGAAGGCCTGCTCGATTCAGAAAAGGCGATGGTGTCCTTTGTCAATCTGATTGCAGCCGAGCCAGATATTGCCCGTGTGCCGATCATGGTCGATTCCTCAAAATTTTCGGTGATCGAAGCTGGACTGAAATGCATTCAGGGCAAATCAGTGGTGAATTCCATTTCGCTCAAAGAGGGCGAAGAGAAGTTTATCCAAGAGGCGCAAATTGTCCGGCGCTATGGTGCAGCGGTCGTCGTGATGGCCTTTGATGAGCAGGGGCAGGCGGATACATTTGCACGCAAGGTCGAGATCTGTTCACGGGCCTATGCTATCCTCACCAATGAGGTTGGCTTTCCGCCTGAGGATATTATTTTCGATCCCAATATTTTTGCGGTCGCCACGGGCATTGAAGAGCATAATAATTACGGCGTTGATTTTATCGCAGCGGCAGAAGAAATCCGTCGGCGCATGCCCTTGGTTCACATCTCTGGTGGTGTGTCCAATCTCTCCTTCTCCTTCCGTGGCAATGAGCCGGTGCGCGAGGCCATGC
>CAIVAX010000582.1 GCA_903903935.1 uncultured Hyphomicrobiales bacterium
AAAGTCTGCGTATCAGACCGACATATAGGCGCGGACATCCTTCTCCACCATCGAAGCCTTATCACCAGCCATGACTACGCTGCCCCGATCCAGAACAGCAAAATCATCAGCCAGATCGCGGGCGAACTCGAAGAATTGCTCTACGAGCACGATCGCCATATCACCTTTGCCTCGAAGATAATCGATTGCGCGGCCAATGTCCTTAATAATCGAAGGCTGAATGCCCTCTGTGGGCTCGTCAAGCACAAGTAACTGCGGCCGGGTCACAAGGGCACGGGCGATGGCCAATTGTTGCTGCTGGCCGCCTGATAAATCGCCGCCGCGACGGCCCAACATATCTTTCAAGACCGGGAAGAGATCATAAATCTCCTCGGGCACATAGGCATCGGCGCGTTTGAGCGGAGCAAAGCCTGTCTCTAAATTTTCTTTCACCGTGAGCAGAGGAAAGATTTCGCGACCCTGCGGCACATAGGCAATGCCGCGTTTGGCGCGTTGATGGGGCGCCAAAGCGGCCAGATCATCCCCATTCCACGTAATCCGCCCAGACCGAATAGGCTGATGGCCGATGATGGCGCGCAGCAAAGAGGATTTGCCAACTCCATTGCGTCCCAAGACACATGTCACGCGGCCCTTTTGCGCATGGATCGACACGGAACGCAGGGCCTGCGCCGCGCCATAATACAGATCAATGGATTCGACAGCCAACATGTCAACGCCCCAAATAAACTTCAATGACCCGAGGATCGGAGCTGACATGATCCAGCGCACCCTCAGCCAAGACAGATCCTTCGTGCAGGACAGTCACTTTCACATCAAGATCACGCACAAAGGTCATGTCATGTTCGACCACAACCACCGAATGATCGCGCGCAATCTCGCGCAACAATTCTGCCGTCGTCACCGTCTCCGCATCTGTCATGCCAGCCACCGGCTCATCTACCAGTAGCAATTTGGGATCCTGTGCCAGCAACATGCCAATTTCCAGCCATTGCTTTTGCCCATGCGACAGATTGGCCGCAAGACGATGGCGATGATCTTTCAAACGGGTCGTCGTCAACACTTCTTCAATGCGTGTCTTTTGCTCGGGGCCCGTCCGGTTAAACAGATTAGCCAAAGGCGAGCGCGGTGCCTTGAGGGCGAGCAAAATATTGTCTTCGACCGTGTGACTTTCAAATACAGTTGGCTTTTGGAATTTGCGGCCAATGCCCAATTCAGCAATCGAGGCCTCATCCATTGTGGAGAGATCATGCGTGCCGCCAAAATAGACATCGCCTTCATCCGGCTTGGTCTTGCCGGTGATAATATCCATCATTGTCGTTTTACCTGCGCCATTGGGGCCGATAATAGCGCGCATTTCCCCCGGCGCGAGGACAAGAGAGAGACCGCGCAGCGCTTTATAGCCATCAAAGGAAACGCAAATGCCATCGAGATAGAGCAGCGAATTGGTCAGGGTTGGATTGACATTTGTCATCATTCACTCCGCTGCCGCTGGCATATTACTGGGCTTGTCGCTCGGTTTGGGAGGGCTGGTGCGATGACGCGCCCACATCTCACCCAAAGTTCCAATGATCCCCTTGGGCAGAAATAAAGTGACGATCACGAAGAGAGCGCCCAAGGCAAAGAGCCAATATTCAGGCAAAGCACCGGTGAAGTAGGTTTTACCAAAACTGACCAGAATGGCACCTAGAGCCGCGCCCACCAATGTGCCACGCCCACCGACCGCGACCCAGATCACAGCCTCAATAGAATTGGCCGGAGCAAATTCGCTTGGATTGATAATGCCAACTTGTGGCACAAATAAAGCCCCAGCAATGCCCGCCATCATCGCTGAAATGGTGAAGACGATGACTTTGAAATTTTCGACCCGATAGCCCAAAAAGCGCGTGCGGGATTCCGCATCGCGGATGGCAATCAGCACTTTGCCAAATTTGGACACGACAATGGCGCGTGCCAAAAGATAGCCCGCAGCCAGAGCCAGAGCACTGAGCACACATAAAGCGACGCGTGTTTGATCTGATTGCACTGAATAGCCCAAAATATCTTTGAAATCCGTCAGGCCATTATTGCCGCCAAATCCCATATCATTACGAAAGAAGGATAAGAGCAGAGCATAGGTCATCGCCTGTGTGATAATGGAGAGATAAACGCCCGTGACGCGTGAGCGAAAAGCAAACCAGCCAAACACAAAGGCAAGCAGGCCTGGCACAGCGAGGATCATCAAAGCGGCATAAGGAAAATGCTGAAAGCCATACCAAGTGAAGTGCAGTTCTTTCCAATTCAGAAAGACCATGAAATCGGGCAATTCAGCATTGGCATACACACCGCGCGTGCCAATCTGCCGCATCAGATACATGCCCATGGCATAGCCGCCCAGCGCAAAGAAAGCGCCGTGACCCAGCGAGAGAATGCCGCAATAGCCCCAGACAAGATCTAATGCCAGCGCCAAGAGCGCATAACAGAGATATTTGCCGAGCAAGGCGACAACATAGGGCGGCATGAAAAAAAGCGATGTCTTGGGCACAAGCAGTGCGCAAATGGGCACGATGAGCGCGAACAGACCCAGCAGCACCAGCATGATTATGCCGCGGCGATCCAGCAGATCATAAGAAGTTTGCACGTCAGGCCTCCACCGCGCGGCCCTTGAGGGCGAAGAGCCCGCGCGGTCGTTTCTGAATGAACATGATGATGAAAATGAGCATGACAATCTTGCCCAGCACTGCACCAATGAATGGCTCCAGCACTTTATTGGCAACACCCAAGGTCAAAGCGCCAACCAAAGTGCCCCAGAGATTGCCAACACCGCCAAACACCACAACCATGAAGGAATCGATGATATAACTCTGGCCCAAATTGGGAGAGACATTGTCGATTTGTGACAAGGCCACACCTGCCATGCCTGCAATGCCAGAGCCCAAACCAAAGGCCAAAGCATCAATGCGATTGGTATCAATGCCCATGGCCGAGGCCATTTTGCGGTTTTGCGTCACAGCGCGCATGCGCAGACCAAAGGAGGTTGAGCGCAGCACCAATTGCAGAACGCCAAAGACCATGAGCGCAAACACAATGATCCACATGCGCCCAGAGGTGATGACAAGACCGCCAAAATCAAAGGAACCAGCCATGAAGGAAGGCGCACCGACTTCGCGATTATTGGCGCCAAAAATCGTTCTGACAGCCTGTTGAAGCACTAGAGACAAACCAAAAGTTGCCAACAATGTCTCGAGCGGACGACCATAGAGATAACGAATGATGACACGTTCAATCGCCATGCCGATGATAGCGGTCACCACAAAGGCTAAAGGAACAGCCATCAGGAGTGAATAATCAAACAAAGCGGGAAATTTCGTGCGGATGATTTCTTGCACCACATAAGTGGTGTAAGCGCCGATCATCACCATTTCACCATGCGCCATATTGATAATGCCCATCACGCCAAAGGTGATGGCAAGCCCAATGGCTGCCAGCAAGAGTACTGAGCCCAAGGATAATCCGTACCAGATGTTCTGCACATTGTTCCACAGTGCAAGATTAGCGCGGATCGATGTTACGCCGCTCTCTGCTGCTGTCTTGATAGATCCCTCACTCGAGGCCGCGACTTTGGCAAGAAGCGAAAGAGCATCTTGATCGCCACGCGCTTTGACGATTTCAATGGCAGACAATCGATCCGCGTCTGAGGCCTGCGGATCAAGCGCTTGAATAGCGGCTTTGGCGGCCAATTGCATGCGCTTGACCTTGGCATCGGTTTCTTTGTCGATGGCCTGCTGCAAGAGGTCCAAAACGGCTGGGTCATGAGTTTTATAGGCCGATTCCGCTGCTGACAGACGCTTAATGGGATCAGGCGACATGAGAGTGAGCGAGCCCAAGGCTGCATCCAAAGCGCGACGAACGGCATTATTGATTCGCACTTTTTTCAGCGTATCGACATCAATATCCTCGAGGATTTGACCGTCGGCCGCGCCAATCACTTGGGCTTCACTCATGCGAATGAGCAAGGTCTTGGTCTCGGGATCAAAAACCAGCCGATCACTGGCCAAAGCCTCTAAAATGGCCGAAGCCATGGGCAGGCCGGATGTTCCCAAGCTGTTAATGGCTTTTTCAGTGTCCGCAAATTTATCGGTTGTGAAGCCAGACAAAAAAGAAGGCTGTTCATCGGCGCGCACAGCGCCTGACAGAAACAGGCTAAGGGCAATCATCGTCACAAGAGCGGCAAAGACTGCCAAGGCTTCGGTGAGGCGTGAGGAGATAATTTGGGCCGAAGATTGGGTTGAAGATCGAAATGATCTGGATGGCTCAATGGCTGCCAACTCAAGTCGCTTGGTCATTTGATCCTCTGTATTGATTGCCCGGATTTAACCAGGAGAGACAGGAGGCGGCGGACCGCCTCCTGCTTGGTTTTAAATTAGCAGCTCAGGCGCCGCCGCACTTTCCGGTTTTCACATTGAAATTGCCGCAATTGAGGGGCTTGCGCCAATCTGCGATGAGATCACGTGAGCCTTCGAGATAGGGCGACCATTCTTCGGCAACCACTGTGCCATCTGTTTCCCAGACGGTATTGATCTGACCATTGGCTTGAATTTCGCCAATCAGCACCGGCTTGGTGATGTGATGGTTTGGCATCATGGTTGAATAGCCACCTGTCAGATTGGGAACCGCAATACCAACCATGGCATCGATCACGGCATTAGTGTCCGTTGTTCCAGCCTTTTCGACAGCCTTCACCCACATATTAAAGCCAATCACATGCGCTTCCATGGGATCATTAGTGGTGCGCTTCGGGTTCTTGGTAAAAGCCTTCCAACGTGCAATAAAAGCTTTGTTGGCGGGAGTATCGACCGATTGGAAATAGTTCCAGGCGGCCAAATGGCCAACGAGCGGCTTGGCATCAAGACCGGCGAGCTCTTCTTCGCCAACTGAGAAGGCAACAACTGGAATATCTGCGGCTTTCACGCCTGCATTGGCCAGTTCCTTATAGAAGGGCACGTTGGCGTCACCGTTAATGGTAGAAACAACGGCTGTCTTCTTACCGGCAGAGCCAAACTTCTTGATGTCGGCAACAATCGTCTGCCAGTCGGAATGACCGAAGGGCGTGTAGTTGATCATAATGTCCTCGGGCTTCACACCCTTGGATTTCAGATAGGCTTCGAGAATCTTATTGGTCGTGCGCGGATAGACATAGTCCGTACCAGCCAGCACCCAACGCTTCACTTCGCCGCCATCCTTTGACATCAGATAGTCAACAGCAGGAATAGCTTGTTGATTGGGAGCTGCGCCTGTGTAGAACACATTGCGCTGTGACTCTTCACCTTCATATTGCACGGGATAGAAGAGGATAGAGTTGAGCTCTTCAAACACGGGCAGAACTGATTTGCGCGAGACAGACGTCCAGCAGCCAAAGGTCGCAGCAACCTTATCTTTGGAGATGAGCTGACGGGCCTTTTCGGCAAACAGCGGCCAATCGGAGGCAGGATCAACGACAACAGCTTCCAGCTTTTTGCCTAACACACCGCCCTTTTTATTTTGATCTTCGATCAGCATCAGCATGACATCTTTCAATGTCGTTTCGCTGATCGCCATTGTGCCGGACAGGGAATGCAGAATGCCGATCTTGATCGTATTGGCAGATTGCGCGAGCGCGCCCATGGATGACATTGTCATAGCACCAGCAAAGGCAGCGCCTGAGGCCAGTAGCATATTGCGCCGAGTAAGAGACATGCAGCACTCCAAATTTTGGCCGGAAGTCCCGGCAAGTTGATTGAGTCCGGAGGGACACATTCCCTAAAGCAACGGCCGTGCCAGAGCCGTAAAATTCATCTATCTTACTGTATTTATTGACCATATAACACTAGTGCCCCGAAATGGGGCAGCTTATTTTTTAGGCATAAAGAGGCGCTTATTTCATCATCACGCCTTAAGATTGCATCAACT
>CAIVAX010000583.1 GCA_903903935.1 uncultured Hyphomicrobiales bacterium
CGATTGAAGAAATTCGCGATCATCTGGCGGGCGCGCATATGGTGTTTGTCACTGCCGGTATGGGCGGTGGCACAGGCACAGGCGCAGCCCCCGTGATTGCCCGCATTGCTCGCGAAATGGGCATTCTCACTGTTGGTGTCGTCACCAAGCCTTTCCAATTCGAAGGTCAGCGCCGCATGCGCGTGGCTGAAGGCGGTATTGCCGAATTGCAAAAGTCGGTCGATACGCTGATTGTCATTCCCAATCAGAATCTCTTTCGCGTCGCGAATGAAAAGACAACCTTTGCTGATGCCTTCTCGATGGCCGATCAGGTGTTGTTCTCCGGCGTCGCCTGCATCACCGATCTGATGGTCAAGGAAGGTCTGATCAATCTCGATTTTGCTGACGTGCGCGCCATTATGCGCGAAATGGGCAAAGCGATGATGGGCACAGGCGAAGCTTCTGGCGACAAGCGCGCCATTCAGGCTGCTGAAGCTGCTATTTCAAATCCTCTGCTCGATGAAGTCTCAATGAAGGGCGCTCGCGGCCTGTTGATTTCGATCACCGGTGGCAATGACCTCACTCTGTATGAAGTCGATGAAGCAGCCAGCCGCATTCGGCAGGAAGTGGACGAAGAAGCCAATATTATTCTGGGCGCCACCTTTGATGAAACATTGGATGGCATTATCCGCGTGTCCGTTGTTGCCACGGGCATTGATACACCCGCCATGGTCCGCGATATTCCCACTCCCGATCAGCGCATTGCCGAAGTGACCCAGCGCATTCGCGCGCAGGCTTTGGCCAGAACGCAGGAATTGGCGCAGACCCGTATGCAGGCGCCCGCCCCCGCCAGCCAAGAGCCAGCTCAAAGCTTTGCGCCGCAGGCTTACCAGGCTGATTATCAGCAAGCTGCCACTGCCGCCCCGCGTCAGCTGGCCCCTCAGAGCTATGCTCCGGCACCGCAGCCTGAAATGGATGATGTGCATTTGCAGCCTGCCATGCCGCGCATTCCCCATTATGCGGGAACCCCTGCACCAGCACCCCGCCCGGTTGAGCAAATGCCGCCGCCCGGTCCTTACATTCCCCCGGCTCCTGAACAGCCCATGATCCGCGCCGCCCGCATGCCGCAGGTTGAAGATCTGCCCTTGCCCGTGCAGAACCAGATCCGCGCTCAACGCGGCGAGGCCCTGCCGGAATCAGGCGCTGAAGTGAAGCGTCGCAGCCTTTTGGAGCGTCTCTCCTCCTTCGGCATTAGCCGTCAGGAAGAAGCCCCCCGTCAGGCCGCTCCGCAACGCCAGGCTCCGCCCGCTTTCCCGGCTCGCTCGCAGCAGCCGCAAGCTCCGGTTCCCGCGCCTGCTCCTGTCCATGCCGAATATAGCAAGCGCCCGCAGGCCCCGACTCAAGGCCAACGTCCGGCCGCCCAATTGGACGTCCATGGCCGCGCTGCACCGCAGCAAAAGCTCTTCGAGGATGACAATCTGGAAATCCCAGCATTTCTGCGGCGCTCGGCAAATTAAGCCCTGACATCCTTCAGAAATTAGACTTTTCAACGGGATCCCAAGCCAATTGGGGTCCCGTTGTGCATTTTAAGGTAAACAAAATTTTCACCATAATAACAGCAATTTAATCAAATAGTGCGTTTGTAACGTCTGGTTAAAATCCGTGATTTGGAACATGTGATCGTTAGGGTTAGTGTCCCCTCACATTGGCGAGGTTAAGCCTTAACCAATGGACCAATTCTGCGGGCTTTCGGAGTGTGCGTCGCAGAAAGAGGCTGGAAATTGAAGTGCGTTTGGTTCGCTTTGGGCAGGCATAAGTTTCGCCTCAGGCAGACCATTTCTCAAGATCTAGCGTTTCACCTCAGTCTTTCGGGACGAGCGTGACGAACCGAGTGATAAGAATGAAGCAAGCCAGTCAGACGACATTAAATGACACCCTCAGCCTGACCGGCATAGGCGTTCATTCCAATGCCCCCGTAACGATCGATTTGCATCCAGCGCCTGCTGATACAGGCATTGTGTTCCGCCGCACCGATATTAAGGGCCAGCGCAACACCAGCATTGCCGCCAATTGGGGCAATGTCTCGATGACCGAATTATGCACCGTGATTGGTGACCCGGCCAAAGTGAGCGTGGCCACGATCGAGCATTTGATGGCCAGTTTTGCCGGCCTCGAGCTTGATAATGTGCTCATCGACATCAACGGCCCCGAAGTTCCGATTATGGATGGCTCCTCTGCCAGCTTCGTTGAAGCCATTGATGCAATTGGCCTTCGCGCTTTATCCGCGCCGCGCCGCTATCTGCGCATTCTGAAAACTGTACGCATCGAGTCAGGTCGTGGCTTTTCCGAATTGCGACCTGCCACAGGCGGCTTCCGCCTCGAAGTTGAGATTGATTTCAAAGAGGCCATCATTGGTCGCCAGTCCAAAATGCTGCAGCTGACCCCGCAAACCTTCCGCCGCGAAATTTCCCGCGCGCGCACCTTTGGTTTCCTGCGCGATGTGGAGCATTTATGGAAAGCGGGCTTTGCCCTTGGCTCCTCGCTCGACAACACTGTGGCTCTGGATGATGAGCGCGTGCTCAATCCTGAAGGCCTGCGCTTTGCCGATGAATTCGTCCGTCACAAGACATTGGATGCGATCGGTGATCTGTCTCTGGCTGGTGCACCCATTTTGGGAGCCTATCGCTCCTATTGTGGTGGCCATAAGATGAATAGCGCCGTGCTGGATGCTCTGTTTGCCGACCCCTCAGCCTATGAATTTGTCGAAGCTCCCCGCCAGACTGTGGGCGGTGGCCGTACAGATATTCGCGTGGCAGCCTCTCCCGCCTTTGCCGCTGACCGGTCCTAAGACGTCCCGACCTTTCGCTCAACCCGTTGAGGGTTAAGTGGATGCAGAGGCTGGTTCTTTACCTGCTTTTAAGGTGCACACCCTCTTTTCTGCGCGCAGAGATGGTGGCGTGTCGCTGTCCTTTAGGTTAAACAGATCACAGGCAGCCCATAAGGGTTCTGCTGGTCAAAGTCAGGTTGAGTTCTGCTGCATGATTGATGAGCGCCCCGCTTCCCTGTTCAAGGTTGAGACAGTCAAGGCTGTAGCTAGAGCCTTTGCTCGGCTTGCCGTTCTGACAGCCCTTCTGGCGCCTATGGCAGCCTGCTCCTCACTCGATTCACTCAATCCCTTCGGCGGCGAAAAATACGAAACCAAGCTGCTCCCCGATATTCCAGCGCAAGAGATCTACGATCAGGGTCTGGCGCGCTTGCAGTCCAAAGATTACGAGGGCGCAGCAAAAAAATTTGGTGAGCTCGAAAAACAATTCCCCTATTCGCAATGGTCGCGCAAAGGCCTGCTAATGCAGACCTTCTCACAATTCCAAGGCAATCAGTTTGATGATGCGGTTGCCTCGGCCAATCGCTACGTCAACCTTTACCCGACATCTGAAGAAACGCCCTATGCGGCCTATCTGGCAGCCATGTCCTATTACAATCAGATTCCCGATGTGACGCGCGATCAAGAACGCGCCGAACGCGCTTTGGCGATTTTCACTCAGATCACCCAGAAATGGCCTAAGTCTGAATATGCCGAAGATGCAAAATTCAAAATTCAGGTCACCCGCGATCAATTGGCCGGCAAGGAAATGTCGGTCGGGCGCTTTTATCTCTCGCGCCGCAATTATACTGCCGCTATTAATCGCTTCCGCGATGTGCTGGGTAAATATCAAACAACCCGCCATTCTGAAGAAGCCCTCTATCGTTTGACTGAGGCCTATCTGGGCCTTGGCATCAAACATGAGGCGCAAACTGCTGCTGCCGTATTGGGCCACAATTATCCCGATGGGCAATGGTATAAAGATGCCTATGACCTGCTTCAAAATGGTGGCTTGGAGCCATCCGAAGACAAGGGCTCATGGATGTCCAAAATCTTCAAGAAAGTTGGTTTGGGTTAAGTCATTTCGCTTATCGCGCTTTGGCCTGAGCAGGGCCAGACTATCCTGAAGGGAGATCAGCGTGCTGGTTCGGCTTTCGATCCGGGACATTGTCCTCATCGATCGACTGGATCTCGATCTTGACCCCGGCCTGACTGTGCTCACCGGCGAGACGGGCGCTGGCAAATCGATCCTGCTTGATGCCTTTGCGCTTGCCCTTGGAACGCGCGGTGATGGATCGCTGGTGCGTGAGGGCCAACCGCAAGGACAAATCACCGCTGTCTTTGATCTGCCCGCTGATCATCCTGCCTTGTTGCTCGCTAAAGAGCAGGATCTGGATGTCGAAGGCGGATTGATCTTGCGCCGGGTGCAAATGGCCGATGGCCGCACCAGAGCTTTTGTCAATGATCAACCTGTCAGCGCGCAGGCCTTGCGATCATTGGGTTCGCGCTTGGTAGAAATCCACGGCCAGCATGATGATCGCGCCCTTGTCGATCCCGCCATGCACCGCGATCTGATTGATGCCTTTGGCGGGCTTGAGACAAGCGTGACGCAGGTGCGCAGCGCCCATGCCCAATGGCGGCAAGCCTCCGCAGCGCTGGTCAGAGAACAAGCCCGCGTCGAAAAAGCCAGAGCCGATGCCGATTTTCTGCGCCATGCTTATGACGAATTAAACAAGCTCAAGCCACAGATTGGCGAGGAAGAAGACC